>QIJL01000255.1 GCA_003232435.1 Flavobacteriales bacterium
CCGGCGATGACATTATCAAAGACATTACTATCTTGATATGGTCCTTCAGAAGAATTAATGGCGTATTCATAGGTGCCAACTCCGTTTGTGAGAACCTCAATGAGCAACCCTCCTATTTGATTTGTTGTATTTACCGAGGTTATGATCGGTATTTCCGATGAGACTACAGTAAACTCTTTACTACTCGGGCATTCAATGGTCGTACCCGACTGGGATATGGTATTATATGCTTCATATCGGTATGTGCCGACCTCTGTAATCGATGCTTCAGAAGTTGATGATAATAATGTTTCTGCACCAGAACTGCTGACTTTGAACCATCGATAGCCCTCGGCAACATCATCGCTTGAAACGATTGTTGGTTCCTCTCCCAAGCAAATTCCGATTTCATCTGGAAAGTCTATTTCTGGATTAAGGGTTACCAGTTCTCCTGTGGCCGGGTCGAAATATGGGCCACAGCCCAGAACCGTAGAAAAAGTTTCCTGGGTACAACCTATGGCATCCCCGGCAGCATTAAAGGGCACAATGGTCATAAAAAAACTACTGTTCGGCTCAAAATCGATTACAAATGTCGAAGTCGAAGTGAAAACCAGATTGTCGATGATGTCGTTTTCAAAGGGCGAATAACCGATCGAAATTCGGTAGCCGTCGACACCCGGTACGGGGTTCCATTCCAGAAGCGGTGTTAGTGGCACATTTGATGAACCGTTCACGGGATTTACAAGGCTCGTACAACCGGGTAAAGTTGCGACCGGCCCCGTGCTAAAACTGAATTCCGTACAAGATAAGGCTTGTCCCACACTATTGTTTGGAACGATGTTTACATATACGGTTGTATCTGGGGGTATGTCTCCCGGAGGATCAAAGATTAATCCTCCTGTTACGCTGACTTTATTGGCAATATCGGTTCCTCCGGAAGTTGTCCCCATTGATACGGAATAGCTTGTGGCCGTAGAGGCATAATTCCATGAAATATTTGTAGCCCCGTTCACATTCATGGCTCCGTTCAAAGGATTTTGAAGTGTAGTGCAGGGTGGCGGCTCTGTTACCAAGCCGGTTGTGAAACTTTCCGTAGTACAGGTCATGTTAGGCTGGTTAAAAAAGAACAATGTAATGGTAACATAAATCCGCGTGTCTTCGGGTAATCCCAAGGGAGGAGTAAACGAGGTAGCACTTCCGACGGAAGATGATAAAATTTCTGAACCGCCAGGAGAGGTGCCTATTTCAATATCATACCCGGGAACGCCCGTAACACCATTCCAAGAAATTGTGGCATCTACAGGTACATTTATGGCACCATTCAATGGGTCGATCAAGTTCGGACATTCTTGCCCCAACAAGAACCCCGTGAACAGGAACGATAGTAGATATATTACTTTTTTCACCATTAAATAATTCTAAACCTTAGAGACTGTTTTGAAATATCTCGATTATTTTCTTATAGCCTCTTTTTGCGCATAACGTCGTTAAAATTTTGAACCGTAGTCCTGCTATGCTTAAAAATTTTGCCTAGTTCTGCATCAAAAATAGGCTATAACAATTCTAATAACATATTTCAAAACAGTCTCTTAGACCAACATAAATTTATCTTTTTAAAGAAAAATGGCCTCTAATTTCTTTTTGATCGAATGAAACTGCTTTGAACCAATAGTTTGAAGAGGGCAGAGGTGTACCATTGAAACTACCATCCCATCCGCGGGATTCGGGGTCAAGCTCTACTAAAAGAATTCCGTACCGATTGAAAATTGAAATCTTTCCGTCAACCGCTTCGAGAATTTCGGTAATTTCGGCGGGCTTTATAAATTGCCAAAAATCATTTATCCCGTCACCATTTGGTGTGAAGAAATTGGGAAAATCATCCATCGTCAACCCCCTTTCTATTCGTCCAGAAACTATTCCACAACCATTTTTGTCCCTAACATAGACTATGTGTTGACCCTCTGCTACATTGATGAAAATATTGTCGTCTTGGTAGGGCCCGTTTTCATCATCTAGGGCATATTCATATATGCCGGATCCTGATACATTTACGGTAACCTGCTTGCCCACTGTCAACTTCCGGATATTTATGGATTCAATAATTGCTGCTTCCGAATGGATAACATTAAAGTTTTTTGTAGTTGCGCATTCAATCGTAATACCTGATCGGGTAACATGATCGAAGGCTTCAAGTACATAATTACCCGTTTCGTTAATTTGAAAATTTCGACTTTCTGAAAGTAGTACTTCTTCACCGTACATGACCTTGAACCAACGAAAACCATCAGCATCACCCTCAGGTGCAACGGGAATTGGCCCACTGTCAATGCACTTAATAAACAGATTCGGAAATTCCAATTCAGGCCCTAAAGATCTTACTTCACCGGTAATCGCGTCTATTTCTTCACAAGGGTCATCGACCGGACCGGTAAAAAAACTTTCTTCAGGACAAACGGGAGAGGTGCCGTTTTCATTTTCTGGTCGGACCGTTACATAGATTCTAACGTTTTGTGGAAGGTCTACCGGGGGGTCGTAAGAAAGAACGTTACCGACGTTCATGCCGTTCAAAATATCCGATCCACCTTCCGAGGTTCCGATTGACAGGGAGTAGCTGGTCGCCGTATGGGCATATTGCCATATGATATCGGTAACAATGGTGACGTTGGCAGCATTATCATCTGGCGCGAGCAAATAGGTACAGGGAGGGGCAGTAGTAACATTCATTGTCGTAAAAGAGGTCGTCTCACATTCCATTGGAGTCGCATTGAACAAAAGTACACTTATCGTAACATAGATCAAGGTATTCTCCGGCAGCCCAACTGGTGCTTGGTAAGAATTTATGATGCCGGTAGATTCACGGCTGAGAAGTTCTGTTCCGCCTGGCGTTGTTCCCAAGGAAATCAGGTATCCGTTGATGCCTGCAACTTCGGGCCATGTTATTTTTACATCGACTGCAGCCCCTGATGACCCCTCAGCGGGAAAGTTGACTTTTGTGCATTCTTGACCATGGGAATAGAGGCCCAATAGAAATATTAATATGTACAGTGCTCTTTTTTTCATTTAAAATTTTAGCACATTATGCTTGACGTACTATCTTTTCAATGTAAAATGCCCTTTGTAAACGCGGCCTTCTTCCAAATGGACCTTAAACCAGTAATCCGAGGCCGGCAATGTTTTTCCGTTGAAAGCCCCGTTCCATCCATATTGGTCGTTAGAAGTTAAGCGACTTATCAATTTTCCATATCGGTCGAAAATCGATACGGCGATTTCTTTGTCGTTGGAAACCCCAATAAGATTCCACGATTCATTGATTCCATCCCCATTGGGTGAAAAGAATTTTGGAAAGCCTATGACCGAAATCTCCTCCTCCGTAATACCACAACCATTTTTGTCCCTTACATAAATCGTAACCACACCTGGCAGAACATTCTCCATGATAGGGTCGTCTTGATAAGGCCCGGTAATATCCCCGATAGCATACTCATAATTCCCTTCGCCCATGGCGATAATCGTTACCTGATTATTTTCTTGCAAATCTTTTATTTCGATATTCGATATAGTTGCGGCATTCGACGGATGGACTATAAATGTTTTGCTGTTCGTGCAAGTCTCAGACCCGTTGTTATATAGCCAACCTAGTTCCAATCGATATTCGCCGGGTTCTATAATATTAGCGGTCTCTTCGCCTGAGACCATGATTTCATCGGTGCCCGTACCGACCTTATACCAAGCATAGGTGTCGTAACCATCTTCTGCAACAATCCGTAGGTTTGGATCATTTGTGCAAACCGTATATTCTGAATCAATATTTACCAAAGGAGACGGGTTGACTAC
Source organism: Flavobacteriales bacterium (assembly GCA_003232435.1). Taxonomy (GTDB): domain Bacteria; phylum Bacteroidota; class Bacteroidia; order Flavobacteriales; family Flavobacteriaceae; genus Aurantibacter_A. Next base: position 3,814 of record QIJL01000255.1, read on the forward strand.
CAAATCAAATTCTTCCACTCCGAGGCACTGGTTCAAAACTTCCACTCTTACATACATGGTCGCTGCTTTAGAGATAAAGTTGCTTCCAGATACAGCATTTATTTCCAATTGGGCATCCGTTCGTGTAGAATAGAATGCCACATCATATTCAGGATAATCCTGCATTCCGATAGCTGCCAAGTCGAAACTTCCCTCTAAAGTCATGTTGCTTGGGTCAATTTCACAAGCATAATAGGTGTTTCCGGTCGAGAGGTCCTCCGAAGACGGAATTACCCGAAGTCGAAGTTCCGCTTCGTTCGAACATCCTTTTTTATTAATTACTTTAACAAATAATGTTTGGTCTGTTGCAGTTTTATTTAAGTATTCCTGAGGATTTTCAATGGGTCTATCGCTTGCCTGTGCGGCGAGGGTCTCGTAAAAAGAAACGGTGTTTTGGCCGGATGGGCTTATTTCGTTACCAGCCTGTTCAAGGTTAAAGACCGTAAATCCATCTGAACTGGCCGACGTATAGCCTTCGTCGATATCACATTGAACCAATGTGAAGTTATTGGCTAAAGGAGGCTCGTTTACCTGAATCTGTGCTTCCCCAAGAACATCACATTTTGCCGCATCTGCCGGGTTGATCGTTAAACGATATTGACCGGCATGGTCTTGATTCAAGTCTGGAATTCGTAAAATGCGTTCATTTGCGTTATTAATTAGCTCGCCATTATGCTCCCAAGTATAGGTAGCTCCCGGCAGATCATCGGCTTCCAATACAAGTTCATTACCATCACATAGTGTTGCTGCTGTAACGGTAGTTCCGTCGACATTTTTTATAAGTCCTTTTTTTGCGAAAAAAGATTGAACAAAAGGCGGAAGCCCTTGCATGGCGATTCCTCCTTCCAAAGAAATGGCATTGTGCCCGTAGTTAGCGGCGGCCCCTTTTTGATTGGGATCGTGAATTACGCCAAGATATCCGGTCCCCTCTAAATAAGAGTCTGTTATTGTTCGGTATATTTTTCCGTTGGCCCCAAGTTGCAAGGCGCCCCTGTAAATGTTTTTCTCGTCGAGGACTACTTCGGAAGCAGAAACGTCGGGACTAGCAAGATCAAATTGCAAAAGATTCGAGTTATGACCTATTTCCAAAGCTGGGGCTTCGGAATGCGAGTGAACATACAAGAACTGGTTATTCGGAGAAAATTCAACGCTGTACGGGTTTTTGTAGCGTGCCGAGATCCATATTCTTTCAGGATTGGAAACCACACCTGTCTCGGCGTCAAAATCATAAAGGTATAAACCGTCATGCTCGTTGGCTCCCGCCATTTTTTTTCCATCCGAAGAAAGCTTTAGATTACCCCTCTCGTCACCGAATTTGGTGTCAAAAGTACTTTTTACGGAATTATGGTCAATGCCTTGATCACTTACTTCAAAGGCATGAAAGGTATCGGGAGGGCCATCTACACCATCTAGGGTCGATAAAGTCATGACCCAAATCGATTCATCAGAGCAATTTTTTATTACCGCAGTGATTTTTTCAGAGCAGGTAGCCAACAAGTTGATGTTTTTTTCTGTAATTGCTCCGCCGCCATTGTTTAACGACATATCCACAAGGGAATAATTCAGCCCATGATCTGGATCGCCCTCTCGAATGGAGGTGTCTACCGTGAAAATGTAGAAAATAGTGTTGCTAGATGGCCCGGGTACGATTATTGCCGATTGCGTACTTGAAGGGTCACCAAAGAGTCGGGTGCCATTTTGCATGACCGCGTGATTTCTATCGTAGACCGTAATACCATCCGTATAGAAAAGCAAAGACCCAGATTTGTCGGATATTGTGGCGCAACCCTCTTCGGTACTGATCTTTCCGTTAGTTAGCGGTGTAACACTGCCATCATTGTTGAAATGTAAGCCCGCGCCCTGACCAAAGTACCAATTGGTGGTCTCGTCTTGACCATAGGTCATGCCAAGGGTGAGCAATAAAAATAGGAAGCAATTCTTTTTCATTTCGCATTCTAACGAACGTATAAGGTACTATAAATCCCTCTTTTTTAATAATGCATAGGATAGATAGACGAAAATGGCCGTCCAAGCGAGAACTATCAGTATTTCGTACCAATGTACTGCATAATCAAATCTGAAGTCCTCGCCAATTTGGTCACCCAGGGATTGAACGGCCCCAAGTCGGCTAAAAGGTTCATCTATGAGGTTCCACATGGCATTGAGTGGGAAGAAACCCATTATCGCATCAGTTGTTTCGCTGTCAAAGAGTTTCCAACGGACCATACCTCTCACAAAGCCTTCGAATATTTGCCAAAGTATCAGAAAACCCAGTGCAAATGCGGATCGTTTCACGAGAATGCCCAAAAACAGACAGAATGCGAAAAACCCCATCAATTTCACGAAAAAGGCCAATAAAAACTCCAGATCCGAAAATATAATGGAAAGCTCATTAAAATCGGAATAGAACAAGCCAAGTACCATCGAAACAACAAAAACAAATACCATTGATATTAAAGCAAACGATACTACGGTAAGGAATTTTGATAGAATAAATTCTTTTTTCGAAAGCCCGTCGATCAGATTCTGTTTGATCGTTTTGTTACTGTATTCGTTGGCCATCATCGAGACAATGACTATGGCAAGAAACAGTTTAAAAAAAGCGGTTATAAAAGTGTTGAAATGCCAGATGTACGGAAAATTGAAAATACCTTGTTCGGCGAGGTGGAACTTAATCGGACCGATATCGAACTTGATTGCGGCCACAAGGGCAATTGATGTCAGCAAGACAAAGTAGGATATGACCAATACCTTACTTGCCCTATTATTCCAAAGTTTAATAAATTCTATCTGAAGCAAACGTATCATGCGGTCGGTCGATTAATTTGATTGATTTTTCGTTAGCTCTAAGAATTGCTCTTCAAGACTTTCTTTTCTTTTGACCAGGTGTGACAGCACAATGCCCTTCTCCACTAAGATTTTGTTCAATCTGGCCGGGTCCATTTCTTCCTTTAGAAATGCGGTCATTAGGCCATTCTCCAATTTGATTTCCCCAAAACTCTCTTGACCCTCTAAAAAAGTTTGCAATTCTTCCATATTCGAGGTTTTAAGTTCGAAAAAGCCATGACCGGCCAACATTCCGTCTACGGTTCCTGAATATAATTTTTCCCCTTTTCTGAGGATGACGACATGACTGCAGACTTTTTCAACTTCATCGAGTAAATGTGACGCCAATAAAATCGTTGTTCCCTGAGAAGCGATTCTTTTGATGATTTCCCGTACTTGATGAATTCCTTGGGGGTCTAGGCCATTGGTGGGCTCATCTAGTATCAAGATTTCCGGGTCGTTCAAGAGGGCGGAAGCTATCGCCAATCGTTGCTTCATGCCCAGAGAATAGGTTTTGAACTTGCTGTTCTTCCTATCCAATAGGCCTACTAATTCCAACTTTTCGTCGACCTTATCCGCAGGGACCTCTTTTATTTTACAGACCAATTTTAGATTTTGCTTGGCTGTCATATACGGGTAAAAGTTGGGCCGCTCTATAATTGCGCCTACCTTTTTTAGTGCCTCGTGTGTAGAAGTATTACCATCGAACCATGAGAAATCGCCGGTGGTACGATTGACCACATTGAGAACGATGCCAAGAGTAGTTGATTTACCACTTCCGTTAGGCCCCAAAATACCATAAACGTTACCCTTTTCAATAGTAAACGAAAGGTCTTTTACTGCGGTAAGGAATCCGAATTTTTTGGTAAGGTTGTCTACGGTCAGTATTTTTTCCAAAATGCAAGGGCTTTATAATCGTTCTTCTTAGTTGACGAAGAAAGCCTAAATTTGTTACAATTACCTAAGAAAATAATAAAATGTCAGACGAAAAGTTGATGTCGAAAAAGAAGCCGGCCTACCCTGTTAGTACACGGTTAGACGGCTATTTAGACCATTATAATCGTAAGATCGAAATTCCGATTTTTTACGATGATCTTTTGCGTTTTTCTGGTTCGGTCGTCGTTTACGATGCTAATGGTGAGGATACGCTTTGGGTACGGGCCTATTTTTCCGACTTTGAACGGGAAGAAATCGATTTGAGCTTGAAAAAGGTATACTCCATTTTGCATTCAGACGGAAGCGATGGCATTATTGAATTCTTGAACATCGATGCAGTGGACTATTGCACCTTCGGAAACTCAAAACCCTTTCGTATCAAAGTGAGAAACATTTTAAATGACAATTTCACCTATTTCTACGTTAAGAAAACGGATGCTTCACGAGTTTACGGATTGGAGCTCGAACATATGTTATCGCCCTATAACTTGAATTTCTTGGTTTATAAAGACACCTTGATCGAAGAACATATTGCTGGAATTCCGGGCGATGTGTTTATAAAAGAAATGCTTCCGAAGTGTACAAAATCTGAAAAGGCCCAATTGGCCAAAGAGTTCGTTAAGTTCAATGAACGCTGTATGATTCGGTTGTTGGGCGACATGCGATCTTATAATTATGTCATTGTGCCGACCCATGATTTTGACCATGTCGTTTATAAAATTCGCGCAATAGATTTTGATCAACAATGTTTCGAAGGAAAATTGAAGGTTTATCGGCCACAGTTTTTTAAAGAAAATTATGTGATGGTCAAGCTGGTCAGCGAGATACTCCAAAAATCTTCCATAGACCAATACAAGATCGAGGAACGTTCCATAGTCGCGAAGCGTATCATCAGTTCAGAAGATCGAATAGAAGAATTGATAGATATCTGTAG
>QIJL01000079.1 GCA_003232435.1 Flavobacteriales bacterium
GTTGTTCGTGAATTTTCAAAGACGCAGGAAGCGATTCAGGCCGTTGCTACGGCAAAATTGATTTATGTTGATATGGGCCGTGTCGATGAATACGCAGCTTGGGTTCGAGATTTGGATTTTGTTGAGGTCACTGATTCCGAATTGGATAATGCGACTTTTGATTCCGCAGAAAAGCAATCGCGTGATGGCAATAAAGAAGCAGCCATTCGAGGCTATGAAAAATACATCAAAGATTTCCCGAACGGTGCGCACAGCATTAAGGCCAATTTCAATTTGGCACAACTATATTTTGGAAAATCGCAAAAAGACAAGGCTTTGCCATACTACGAATTTGTTGCCGACAACGGCGTAGGTGAGTACACGGAGCAAGCCTTGACAAGGGTCTGTGAAATCTATATCGGTGAAAAAGATTACGCAACCGCTGTACCATATCTGGAACGTTTGGAAAATCAAGCGAACATACGGCAGAACAAAACTTTCGCCCAAAGTAATCTGATGAAGGGCTATTACCAGCAGAAGAACTATGATCGGGCGATAGTATATGCCGAGAAAGTTTTGGCAACTGCTGCGATAGATAATCGTATCAAAAGTGACGCACAGATTTTTATCGCCCGTTCGGCCATTGCAACCAACGATGAACCTCGAGCGGAAAGTGCTTATCAAGAGGTGCTGAAAATCGCTTCTGGTAGCCTGGCTGCGGAGGCCTTGTATTACGATGCCTACTTCAAGCGCAAAGCACAAGATTACGAAGGATCCAATACAGCGGTACAAAAATTGGCCAAAGATTATGCGAGCTATAAAGAATGGGGAGGGAAAGGTCTTGTCATCATGGCGAAGAATTTTTATGCTTTGGAGGATGCGTATCAAGCGACCTACATTCTTGAAAATGTAATATCAAATTTCAAGGAATTCCCGGAAGTGGTCACCGAGGCAAAAGGAGAACTTTCGATTATCAAGGCGAAAGAGGCTAGGAGCAATTCATCTGTTAATCCGAATGATAATTAATCCAAAAAATCAATACAGTTTGTTAATGTTGAATTGGTACTGAAAATATGTTGATATGGGGTTCCTCCCCTTGGTTAAGGCGAGGTGGCTCCGACATTTCAGTCGGAGACGGAGGGGATTGTACTAAGGGTGATATTAAGAGACTGTTTTGAAATATGTCGTTAGAATTGTTATACTCTATTTTTGATGCAGAACGAGGCAAAATTTTTAAGCATAGCATCGTTACGGTTTAAAATTTTAACGAAGTCATGCGCAAAAAGAGGGTATAAGAAAATAATCGAGATATTTCAAAACAGTCTCTAAATTGAGAGACGATTTTGGGCATACAAAGGACACGACATGCATAAACACAAAAAATTCTTATTACTGTTTTTCTTTTTAGGCATAACCCTGTCCGGCTATGCCCAAGATGAAGAAGATGGTCTGGGTACCGAAACCGTTACAGTGACGAAAGCTTATACCCCTACCATTGCCGATGCTTTTAAAATCAAATCTTTACCTGACATAAACGATTCCATTGTTTTGCGGAAAAAGAAAATCGATTACAATATTTTCTCTGTTCCGGTTGCCTCGACTTTTACTCCCGCAAAGGGAAAAGCAGCAACGGTAAAGAAAACACCACCACCGATTCTGTATAATTCGTACGCCTCGGTAGGGGCGGGGAATCCGGGAAATATTTTGGCCGACTTTTATACGAGTCGGGAAATCGGTCGCGAAGATCGTTTGGATATCGGTTTGACCCATAACTCCACCCGTGGTGATTTTGATGAGGTCTTTTTCGATAACCTTCTTTCCGATTCGAAACTCGATGCTTCGTATTCGCAACGTGACCGTGATTTTGATTGGGTCGCAAATGTCGGCGTTCAACATCAGCTTTATAATTGGTACGGAACACCCGAAGGAGCATTGGACCTTGTCACGGTTGATGAGAAAGACGCACGCCAAAATTACTTTATGGGCGAAGTGGGCACCAAAATCAATGTGGCCGATTCTTTTTTCAAAAGTGGTGAATTATTGTATCGACGTTTTTGGGATAAGCATAAATCCGGAGAAAATAGAATCGTCTTTGAACCTGTACTTGACTTCCCCGTTACTGATGAAGAATTGTCTTTGGGAGCAAAGGTTGATTGGGTCAGCGGTAAGTTTGCGAACGCAAGTTTGAACAGCACCGAAAATACTTCCGAAATAAAATACAGCAATTTGCAGATCGGGTTGAATCCGAATCTAAAAATTCTACGTGACGATCTAACCTTGAGATTGGGTGCCAAATTTGTGTACGGAATGGATTTGGAAAATAGTGACGGCAGCTTTTTTATTTTCCCCGATGTTACGGCTTCTTATCGTTTGTTGGATGAAGTGGCAATCGCATACGCTGGTATCGTCGGCGAATTGCGACAGAACTCCTATTATGGTTTGGTCGAGGAAAATCCTTTTGTTTCTCCGACCTTGACCATTCAACCTACCGATCAACAATATGATGCCTATGTTGGGCTGAAAGGGCAATTGTTCGCAAACCTAAGCTACAATATAAAAGGGTCTTATAAAGCGGAAAATCGGTTGCCCCTTTTTAAATTGAATCCGCAGAACAGCTTCAGAACGGATGGATCCTATGTCTACGGAAATTCTTATGAAGTATTTTATGATGATGTAAAGACCTTTGGTGTCTTCGGAGAGCTGAATATTGATGTCAATCGAAATTTTACCTTGGGCATCAATGCGGAGTACTACTCTTATAACACCGAAACGGACAATCCGGCTTGGAACCTTCCTGATCTTACAGGAAGCCTTTTCATGGATTACCAGATCGGCGAACAGTGGTATATGGGTGCGAATCTATTTTATGTGGGTACAAGATCTGATTTTTCTTCGACGGCCGTTCAAAACGTACAGCCTTCTGAATTTCCCGCGACTATAATAGAATTAGATGGTTATTTCGATGCCAATGCCCATTTAGGTTATCGTTTGAACAAACAACTTTCCATTTTTGTAAAGGCAGCCAATATAGCCAATAACAATTATCAACGTTGGGCGAACTACCAAGTACAGGGCCTTCAGATATTAGGAGGGATGACCTATAAGTTTGATTTCTAACATTGAACTCGTTTAGAGACTGTTTTGAATTGTATCAATTGTTTTTCTAGTGTTGACACTAGGGCTCTTTTTGTGCATTACCTGCCCGTCCGGCAGGCGGGCTTGCCTCGTTTCATTTTCTGTGATGTTCGGGCACGAACCCGCCTGCCATGCCTACGGCAGGTAAACCGGACGGGCAGGTTTCACGAATTTTTGCACGAATTGGAATTTGGTGCTTGGCATTTGAGATTTTAATGCCTCTTGGGCTTGCCCCGAGGATTCTTTAATGCCATTTACCTGTCCTAGAATTTGACCGTTAAGCGGAACTAAAGAGTTGTAGTGCTATAATTTGTTATTTTTGAGGTAGTTAATAGTTCTAATGAGTACTATAGCCCCGTTAAAATATATTTTCTTTTTCTTTCTCATTCCCATACCATTTTGCGGTACGGGCCAAAATCTGGTCAAGAATGCCAGCTTCGAAGAGTACAAAAATTGTCCTTCTAAACTGGGCAATTTAAAGGACGACTTGCGTGGCTGGTCCATTCCTACTATTGGATCCACAGATTATTTTAATTCGTGCAGTACCGCCATGGGCACGCCAGAAAATTTCAACGGTTCCCAACCTTCCGATTTTGGCAAGGGCTACGCTGGTCTTTATCTTTATGCACCTGATGATTATCGCGAATACCTTCAGGCCGAGTTATCGGAGACCCTGATCAAGGGGAGAAACTACCGCGTTTCCTTTTATGTGAGTTTGGCCGAAAAGTCCGATTTCGCCATAAAGGAATTCGGAGTGTTGTTCTCAAATGAAAAACTTGATATTCCGATAAGGAAAGAATTATCGAAAATGCACCTTTATAAGAATAAGGGCAACATTTATAATTATATGGAAATCGGGTACACCAATTTTTATTCCGATACAAAAGACTGGATTTTGGTACATACCCAATTTAGGGCGAAAGGGAGCGAAAAGCATCTCATCTTGGGCAACTTTAAAAGTAATAAGCGCACTCGCATGTTCAGGACCAAGCGAAACGCCAACCAAGGGGCTTATTATTATATTGATATGGTTTCTGTAGCCCTTGAAGAACCTCCTAGCGAAAAGACCGAATTAGTGGCTATTGCAGACGGTAAAGAAACCAAGAATATTAAGTTGGATAAAAGCTATGTGCTCAAGAACATACTTTTCGAGTTTGATCGGTCGGTGTTGTTGCAATCCTCAAAAAAAGAACTTAAAAAAGTAGTCAACCACCTTGAGGCCAATGCTGTGTTGCATATAGCAATTAATGGGCATACTGACAATGTTGGTACGGCAACATATAACAAAAAGCTTTCTCAAAAAAGAGCGGCAGCAGTGGCCGGTTATCTACTACAATCAGGAATTACGAAAGATCGGATTAGCTGGAAAGGCCACGGCGGAGAAAAACCCATTGCTAAAAATAGCAGCGAAAATGGCCGCAGTCTTAACCGCAGGGTTGAGTTCGTAATCTCCAAAGAAAATTTGTAACTTTTTAGTAATCTGAATACTCCGTGGGGTACAACATATACTTGGTGTTTTTCGATACGTTGTTCTGATATTCCGGTCTGACTTTTAGTTTGTTCCAGATAGGGGAATCGAAAAAAGACTTCCAGTTGGCGGTTTGCGCTTCTATATTTTCATGAGTCGTCATGTACATCAAGTTGGGCATATTTGCCCCCGATAATACCTCACCGTAAAAAACGGCGTTAAATCCAAGATCATCGAACAGGGGTACTTCTCCTCCGGCATTGAACATATCCACCTTATTCACGTACAGTTGTTCAGTGGCAGATTCGTAGCTTCTCAATTCGTAAATACGTTCGTTTCGGGGTCCTTCTAATTTCGGAACGGCCATTTTAGGCATATCGACGAACGCCTTCATTAAAATGGATTCGATTCTTTTATAGGGCGGATTGTCATGGGCTGCCTTGAGATAATCACTTCCCTTATTGCCATGTAAATCATTTGCTGCAAGTTTAGATTCCATTGAAAGAAATTCATCCAATGATCTTAAAGGAATCAGTACATAGGTCTTTCCGATTATGGAATCTTGTTCTGTATGTTCTTTGAATACACCAATGGTCGAAACCCCTATTTCCTTAAGGGTGGGTAGAAATGCGTTCTCTAGGTATGCATCCGTTGTTTTAACCTGATTCTCATTGTCAAAAGAATAGATTTTGAGTTGATAGAACTCGCGATTGCCGTCTTGTGAATATGAATTGGATACACCTAATAATAGGATAATAGATAGTGAAGAAATTATTCTAAACATGGTTTTCATTTTTGTTCTTGATTTAATTTGAATAAACTTAAGTAAGTTGAATGAAATATCCTATTTCGAAATTTCTTTTGCTCAATTTAACAAAACGGTTATCTTTGTTAGGTGCTGACTTGAAGGTCGGCCCTAATCTAAACTTTGTGAAATGAAACTATTAAAATTAGCATCTTTCGTGTTGACATTGGCTGTTATGTTATGTGCATTCAATGTTCAGGCCAATTCCGGGGTTGAAGATGGCAAGGCGATAATTGAATTAAACGATGGTATCATCGGTTATTGGGAATATAATGTGACCGGTGTCGATCCTGTCTACCAGAATGGCATTATGCATATCTCCAAAGAGGATGGCAATTATGTGGTGAACCTTGAGTTACCGAGCGGTACTATTCCAACTGAAGACGTTGAAGTCAATGGTAACGAAATAAAATTTGCTCTTTACGCCGAAGAAACACGAGTAGAGGTGAATGTCGCTATTGCCGGAGATACTTTGACAGGGTCTGGCACTACTGACCAAGGGCCTTTCACTATGACTGGTATTCGAAAGGCAAAGCCTGAATAGTCGGTCTTTTCATGAAAATTCAAAGCACAAAAAAACCGCTCATCTATGATGAACGGTTTTTTTGTGTAATATTCTTTTGAGGATTACATCTTGATCGGCAAGGTAACTCTTGTTTTTCCCCAACCCATGACCATACTGGTCCCACCTTCGGCTTCATCAAAAGTTATCGAGAAAGCTTCCAACGATTCATTTCCAGAGCTTTCGGCTGCCTTGATGCGCGCAACATCGGCACCCTCTTCATAACTATAAGACCCCCACTGGTTTAAGTTTTTGTTCAATATAACGGTCCATTCTCCACGGGCAGGGATCGTGAACAATGAATAAGTGCCCGCTGGCACATCGGTTCCCCCGAAATTGGCATCCTTGTAAAAAGTAATCTCAGCAGCTTCGTTGGCACCTGTTCGCCAAACTTCTCCAGCCTTGGCAAGTTCAGAAACTGATCTACCCTTTAATTGTGGTCTGCCATAAATAACTCTTACGGCCTTATCCGCAACCTTATAGCTAGATGGAAAAGTTGCAATGTCGACCGGACTCTTATCTAGGCCGCTGAATTTTTGAGCATTCGCTTCGGTTGAAAATGCAAGTGCTATCGCGATAAATGCGATTGTAAGTAATTTTCTCATAATGTGTTTGTTTTTTTACCTTGAATTCATTTCAGGGTTTATTGGGTTAAAACTAATTAGTAACAAAGATATTCTCTACTAAAAAGTCGTTAAAATTTGATCAACTTACAGAATGGCAGCAAGCAGTACGTCCTCCGAAAGAAATAGTTTTCTAAAATGCTAAAAACGATGGTCAAACTTACGATTTGATACTAATTCATGTTCTTGTGTTTTATAATTGATATGTAAGAACCATCTTTGCTTTCAAATTTGATATCAAATAAGATTATGTGCGGAATAGTATGCGCTTTTGATTTAAAGCAAGAAGCCGAGGCCTTGAGGCCACAATTATTGGAAATGTCTAAAAAAGTCCGGCATCGTGGCCCGGATTGGAGCGGTATCTACGCCAACGAAAATGCGATATTGGCGCATGAAAGATTGGCCATTGTCGATCCGGCTTCAGGAAAACAACCATTGTATAGTCCCGACGGTAAATTGATATTAGCAGCGAATGGTGAAATTTATAACCATCGTGAATTGAGAAAACAATTCGAGGGTAAATATGATTTTCAGACGGCCTCGGATTGCGAGGTGATCTTGGCATTGTACCAAGAAAAAGGTGTTGATTTTATTGATGAAATGAATGGTATTTTTGGTTTCGCCATTTACGATTCAGAGAAAGATGAATATTTTGTTGCTCGTGATCATATGGGAATAATTCCTTTGTATATAGGATGGGACAAAAACGGAACGTTCTACGTAGCCTCTGAATTGAAGGCTTTGGAGGGAACCTGCACGAAAATTGAACTTTTCCCTCCGGGTCATTATTTGCATAGCAGTGACGGAGAATTCAAAAGATGGTATACCCGTGATTGGACCGACTACGATGCTGTAAAAGAAAATGAAACCAGTATTCAGGCGATCAAAGAAGCTTTGGAGGCCGCTGTGCACAGGCAGTTGATGTCAGATGTACCTTATGGGGTTTTACTTTCAGGAGGATTGGATTCATCTGTAACTTCAGCAATTGCAAAGAAATATGCACAGAAACGGATAGAGTCAGACGACACCACGGATGCCTGGTGGCCTCAATTGCACTCTTTTTCCGTGGGATTGGAAGGTTCCCCCGATTTGGCTGCCGCCCAAAAAGTAGCCAATCACATAGGCACTGTTCATCACGAAATTAAGTTTACCATACAAGAAGGGCTGGATGCCATCAAAGATGTCATCTATAATTTAGAAACTTACGATATTACGACGATACGTGCCTCGACCCCGATGTATCTGATGGCGAGGGTCATAAAATCCATGGGAATCAAAATGGTACTTTCAGGTGAGGGAGCCGACGAGCTTTTTGGGGGATACCTGTATTTCCATAAGGCTCCGAATGCGCGGGAGTTTCATGAAGAAACTGTTCGCAAACTTGAAAAATTACATATGTACGATTGTCTTCGGGCCAACAAATCTTTGGCTGCTTGGGGCATCGAAGGCCGTGTTCCGTTTTTGGACAAAGAATTTATTGACGTGGCGATGCGTATCAATCCACAAGATAAAATGATCAATGGGGAGCGCATGGAAAAATGGGTCGTTCGAAAAGCATTTGAAGACATGTTGCCAGAAAGTGTCGCCTGGAGACAGAAAGAACAATTTTCAGATGGAGTGGGATATAGCTGGATCGATACCTTAAAGGAGGTGGTAGATAGAGAGGTATCAGACGAACAATTGAAAAGCGCCAATTTCCGGTTCCCTATTCAAACTCCGACGGCGAAAGAAGAATATTATTACCGTACTATATTCGAGCAACATTTTCCTTCTGATGCCGCCGCACTGTGTGTGCCTCAAGAACCTTCGGTCGCATGTAGTACGAAAATCGCTTTGGAATGGGACGAGGCCTTTAAAAACATGAACGACCCTTCTGGTAGGGCGGTGGCTCAAGTGCATGAAAAAGCTTATGGGAATTAAACAAGTTCCCCGCAAAATATAAATTCTGTTTACTCTCAGTTTTTATTTTAATTAGTCAAGAAGACCCCGCCTTTAGGTGCTACCGTGTGGACACATCTCTAAAGAGCATCCATCCTTGCATAATTGCGGAGAACTTTTGGAGACCTCTCCAGAATGTGGTGATTCCGGGCTTTCTTTGATTACGATAGCCTTTCCAACCTCCCAATCTGGCAATGGCCCATATATACCTTTTGAGATCGGAGGGTCCATATGGGTTTTTCAGTTTTTCGGTCTTGCCTTCCAATTGGTCTATTTGAGATTCAAGGCACTCTATTTCTTCTTCCGAAAAACAACTTCTGGAATCTATTTCCTCCTCGGTATTATAGGCTATCTGCATAATGAACAGTTTGATAATGGTCTCTAGCATCATCAGGCACAATTTTCGTATGGCCTTTCCCCGGGTCAATTCACTGGCCTCGATATTGAAACCTCCTTTTTTCAATATCCTGAACACTTCTTCAATGATCCATCGGCAGGTGTACCATTCGATACAGAGCAATGCCGTTTCCAGATCTTCTACTCTTTTGGTGGTGAGCAATCTCCAATGTATCGGGTTCTCGATATCCTGACCGACTTCTTTGGCCTCAATGGCATAGAGGGCAACATTTTTCGAGAGATTTTTGGAAGTGTACTGATTGCCACTGATGGTAACTTCTGAAAAACGGACCTCTACCGTAGCCGTTCTCCTTTTTATCCCTCTTCTTTTGTCTCCTTCCAGATGTACTTGATAAGTGCCTTGTAACGGTCGGGCCGAGAGGTGTCCGAAAAGCTTTTCCCTTCCTTTGAGAACCCTGTTCGTCTTGGCCCTGACCAATAAATGGGTGCGATGATCGGGAACACTACAGAATTGCTCATAGATATCGCCCTCCCTATCCTGGATTATAATGATTTCTTGGGCGGAGGCCAGGGCCTTCTTACTGTTGAACGATGATTCCATCCATTTGTAGGACTCTTTCTCCTCGATGGGAAGCATCTTCTTGTTGTGGCCCTTGTCCTTTTTGGCTTTATCGTGTGCCCTGTTCCAAATCTTTATATCCGCAAACCCATAGGGCATCAAGGTTTGGGAATCGATAACAAAACTGGGATGTATATGGAAGCCCAATCCACCGAACTCGGCATTGGTCGTGCCGATACTATCATCTTTCTTTATCCTGTTCTTGTGATTGTACAGGTTGACCTCACTGGTATCCTGAATACATAATACCGGCCTATTCCCAACGGCACTTGCGCAGTTAGCGGACATGTTTTTGACAATATCCCCTTCGCTAACATTATCGTTCCGTAAAAACCGGTACATCGCTTTTGCCTCCGAATCGCTTTGGGCCAACTGGCGTATCGAATGTACACTGGAAGCAAATAAGCGATTGAGAATAGAGTTGCCCCTGTTCAACAATCGCTTGTCCTTTAAATCCTCAAAATGTCTCGTCTGCACTTTTAGGCAAAATTACCCAAATATTTGTGTCCACACGGTAGCCTTTAGGTGGGGTCTTTAATTTGTCGGCAGGTCAATCAGATCTTTATATTTTCTTCTGAAAATATGGCCTTTTCGAAGGCTTAATTTTCCACAATCCTTGTTAATAACTTAAAGGTTAATAAAGCTGTTAAAACCTAGATTCCATAGGGTATTCCGTATATTTGTAAGATTGCAAAATTTGAAGTAAATACAACTCAAAAACTTATGGGCGAAGAAGCAAAAAACGAAGACGAAGAAAACAAAAAATCAAGGGAAACAGAGAATAAAGAAGATGCTCCTATGAATGATTATTCTGCCGACAGTATTCAGGCCCTTGAAGGCATGGAACATGTTAGAATGCGCCCGTCAATGTATATTGGCGATATCGGGGCTCGCGGTCTCCATCATTTGGTTTATGAAGTAGTCGATAACTCTATCGATGAGGCCATGGGCGGCTATTGTGACACCATTAGTGTTGTTATCAATGAAGATAATTCGATTTCAACAAAAGATAACGGCCGGGGCATTCCGGTCGACTTGCATAAAAAAGAAGGTATTTCCGCACTAGAGGTAGTTATGACCAAGATCGGTGCTGGGGGTAAATTCGATAAAGATTCCTATAAAGTCTCAGGTGGACTTCACGGAGTCGGTGTTTCAGTAGTAAACGCCCTTTCCGATCATTTGAAGGCAACTGTCTATCGTGACGGTAAAATCTGGGAACAAGAATATGAAAGGGGGAAATCCCTTTATCCCGTAAAAAGTGTTGGCGAGACAACTGAAAGGGGTACAATGATAACTTTTCATCCCGATACCCAGATTTTTACCCAGACTATCGAATATAGTTATGATACGTTGGCCAATAGAATGCGCGAACTGTCCTTTTTAAATAAAGGGGTAACGATTTCCTTGACCGACCGACGCCAAAAAGACGATGATGGAGAGTTTGTTTCGGAAACATTTTATTCGGATGAGGGACTAAAAGAATTTATTCGGTTTTTAGATGGCACCCGTGAGGCTTTGATACAGAATGTAATCGCTATGGAAGGTCAGAAAAATGACGTTCCAGTGGAGGTCGCGATGATTTATAACAATAGCTACACCGAAAACCTTCATTCTTATGTAAACAATATCAATACCCATGAAGGAGGCACTCATTTGTCAGGATTTCGAAGAGGACTGACAAGCACTTTAAAGAAATATGCCGATTCCTCGGGAATGTTGGACAAATTGAAGTTCGAGGTGCAAGGTGATGATTTTCGTGAAGGTTTGACGGCTATCGTATCCGTTAAAGTTGCCGAACCCCAGTTCGAAGGGCAGACCAAGACCAAATTGGGCAATAGGGAAGTTTCCTCTGCAGTTTCGCAGGCGGTATCCGAGATGTTGACCAATTATTTGGAAGAGCACCCAGACGATGCCAAGGTCATCGTTCAAAAAGTAATTCTTGCCGCACAGGCGAGACATGCCGCGACTAAGGCTAGGGAAATGGTACAACGAAAAACCGTCATGAGCATTGGTGGTCTTCCCGGGAAGCTTTCCGATTGCTCAGATCAGGATCCGGTTAATTGCGAGGTTTTTCTTGTTGAGGGCGATTCAGCCGGTGGTACTGCAAAACAGGGTCGCGACCGTAACTTTCAAGCCATTTTACCGCTTCGTGGAAAAATATTGAATGTTGAGAAAGCGATGCCCCATCGTGTTTTTGAGAACGAAGAGATAAAAAACATATATACGGCCCTTGGGGTAACTATTGGAACCGAGGAAGATAGTAAAGCCTTGAACCTAAACTACGCTATCACAAAGTTGTGATCATGTGTGATGCCGATGTTGATGGCAGCCATATCGAGACCTTGATCTTGACTTTCTTTTATCGCTACATGCGGGAGTTGATCGAGGGCGGCCATGTCTATATCGCGACGCCACCCTTGTATTTGGTCAAAAAAGGAAACAAAAAGCGCTATGCCTGGTCAGACCAAGAACGAGATGAAATTTCCGAAAGCTTTAATGGCAGCGTAGGCATACAGCGTTACAAAGGTCTAGGTGAGATGAACGCAGAACAATTGTGGG
>QIJL01000292.1 GCA_003232435.1 Flavobacteriales bacterium
ACCTAAAGTCCCAAATATTGTTTAGATAGGTAGTCCTATATATAGGACTAAATTATATATGAAACAAGAACGAGAGTATTTGTCGGAATTAATTAATGATAGCTATGGTTCTCCAGAGAAATTGGCAAAATTTCTGGATTTGGGAATCGAGATGCTTTTTTATCTAGAAGAGGATACTTTTCGAGAAAAAAGATATACAGTCCGTTGTTTCCGCTATAAGAGGAATTATAGACGTCCTAAGACGACTGGAATAAATTCAACAACCCTTTTTTGTCCGTCCGAGTTGATAAGTCCATCTGCGCAACAGTTGCGTTCAGATCGGTAATTCCGTCCGCACGTTTTTCATAAAATCCAACTCCAAAAAGTCTGAGTTCCATTTCATTTCGCTCAAATGATTATTTTTTGAGCTATTGAAGATAACGTACGGATATATGTACAATTACATATACCTATCTTATATCCCCTAATCTAAGGGATTTTTAATCGATTTGAAAGTATTGGTTGCCACATGTCCTAAGAGAACCTGTATTTGTCTTAGGTCTACCCCAGATTCCAAAAGGTGGGTGGCAAAACTATGACGCAGTGAATGAGGCGAAACTGCTCGTCTTATTCCTGATTTACGGGCCGCTTTTTTTACTATTTGCACCACGCTTTCAGCACTGTATTTTCCTCCTTTTCGCCCTTCGAACAGAAATTTCTTAGGTTTCCATTCCCTATAGTAAGTACGCAGATCTTCCAATGCGGTATGCGATAACAGAGTATGCCTGTCCTTGTTGCCTTTTGAGCTTTCTACACGCAACAGCATGCGCTTGCTGTCTACATCTACTAGTTTTAAATTTAGTAGTTCACCTCTGCGTAAACCAGAACCGTACAATAATTCGACGATACATCGATGTTTTATGTTGTTGGTGTTTTCGATGATAGAAAGCACCTCTTCCTTCGCTATAACCGTAGGTAATTTGTACTCCTTTCGAGGTCGTTCTATTTCATAGAAACGGTTGGGCATTCCTAAAACAACTTCATAATAAAATTTAATAGCATTAATTGCCTGATTAAGATAGGAGTTAGATACGTTGCGATGGATAAGTTTTTGCAGAAACGCCCTGATATCACTTTCATTGATTGTATTCAATTCTTTTTCTTTGTAGTGGTTGATGAACATTTCAAAGAACGAAACATAAGTGCGTATCGTACTGTCAGCATACTTTTTTAATTCCAGTTTTAACAAATACGCTTCAGGGCAGAGTCTATGGCCCGGTATGGTCTTTCTCTTTCTGAACCACTCAACATCGACCGTTTCATTAGTGGTGTTGCCGGGTCTATTGGTTAAAAAGCGATTATAATTGATCCAGACAGTTCCTTTGAAGGTATTGAAGATGATACCGAGATTCCCTTTGGTATTCGGTATATAGGCCATGTTATACTGCTGGCTCCATTTAGGGTTCGGAAGCCCCTTTATCAAACTCTGTATTAGCTTATCAGGAAAAAATTTGATGCCGATCATCTTCTGATCGTTGATCATAAGGTGGTAAAGTGTAATCGATTTGATGCAGTGCATACTACAATTGTAACTATAAATTAGAATTTAAGTGGTATGTTATGCCTATAATATGCTTTTAAATGAACGACGCCAAAACTTGCCCTATTTGTGACTCAATTGTCAAAGGAAGATCCGATAAAGTCTTTTGTTCAACAAAATGCAAATCCATAGACCAATATGAGAATCGTCAAGAAAACGAGCGATTCTTTTTAAGAGTAGACAGGCAATTGAAAATAAATAGAAAAATATTAAAGCGCTACAATAAATCCGGCTTTACCACCATTCGAAGTTCTGCCTTGTTAAAAGAAGGTTTCGACCCCAACTTTTTCACACACTATTGGAAAAACCAAAAAAGAGATGTTTACTTATTTGTATACGAATACGGCTTTTTAAAACGCAACGAAAACTCGTCTGACCAACAGACTGGCGGCAAAGAAAAATACCTGCTAGTTACCTGGCAATCGTATATGGAAAAGAAATAAAGAAAAACCACTTTCTAACTGATGTTATGCAGCATATTCGTTAAAATAGAAACAGTCTCTAAGACAGTGTATGGATTTTTAAATCGAATTAAGCATCAAATCTGTTTCAAATGTTAAAAATCAAGAAAAAAATGACTTGTCAACGGGTTTTTTGTTAAAACAGGAGAAAAACCTATAATATCTGCGTAACACCGGTTTCTAAGTTTCAATCCTTCTCGATCTCGGTATAAGAATACTTGCTTTTCTTCCAATCGATCAAGGGCGAGGGGTAGAATTGCACGTTCATACGCTCTAAAAAAGGGGCCTGGTTCGCCAAGCGTACCTTGTAATTTTCCCAATCGCGATTTTCTTCCGTCGACCAACTTAGTTCAGAATAGCCGATCGCCCGCGGGAAGGCAAGGTATTCCAGCTCGGCAATGTTGCTTATGGTCTCGGACCAAAGTGGGGCCTCGATACCGAGAATATTTTCAAGGGGAATTCCTTCATACGTTTCGGGAGTCCATATATAGGCCGTATCAACGGGAATGTAGGCCGCCCAATGCAGACCGTGTTTCGACTCGGTATCGTACTGCATATCGAGATAGGCTTTTTTTGCGGGCGACATGATGATCTTCATTCCTTTTGAAACTGCTTCATCCGCATTTTCTTTACTTCCCCAGAACTGCGCGATAGAAGTAGAATCGACATTGGCGGTGGCCAACTCGTCCCAACCGATAGGTGTTTTGCCATACTTCTTGACAATATCCACCACCTTGTCCATAAAGTAGATGTAATCCTTCTTTTTGGTCACATGGCTTTCATCGCCCCCGATGTGAAAATAAGGGCCGGGTGTGATGGCCGAAATCTCGCGCACCACATCATCGACAAAAGCATAGACGGTATCCTTTCGCGTATCGAAAGTGCTGAACCCGACATGGGTACCTTCGTACAATTTCGGGGTTTTGCCGTTGCCGTTTAGAATAGGGTAAGAGACCGAAGCCGCATTCGTATGCCCGGGCATATCGATTTCCGGTACTACGGTCATATAATGTTCGGCTGCGTACGCAACGATTTCTTTATAATCTTCTTGGGTATAAAACCCGCCGGCCTCTCCGCCGACTTCGGTACTTCCGCCCACTTCGGTCAACTTTGGCCATGATTTGATCTCGATACGCCAACCTTGATCATCCGAAAGATGCAAATGCAGCACATTGTATTTGTAATAGGCGAGTAGGTCGATGTATTTTTTGACATCCTCGACACTAAAAAAATGGCGGGCAACGTCGAGCATACTTCCCCGATACCCGAAATTGGGTTTGTCGATTATTTTCCCCGTGGGGATGGTCCATATCGGATATTCGGCCATGGTATCGTTACTTGTTTCAGGAATCAATTGTCGCAACGTCTGAACTCCTCGAAAGGCGCCTTCCGCAGTATTTGAATTTAAAATAACGGAATCTGAAGTGATATAGATTTGATAGGCTTCGGGAGTGTCCAATTCTAGACTGTCACTTTGGTTGATGTAGATAACACCTTCCCTTCCGGGGATTTCATCCACATTGACCTGAACATCGATATCCGTTTTTACCTTTATTTTCTTTGCCAAAAATTTACCGACTTCTTCATAACCGGTGGCATTCGCGGAAGTATAGATTGCCGTGAACTGATCCAAGGCGAATCCGTCATTCGTCGGAATCATTTTTAAGGGCTTTGGAATCAGACTTTCAGCGGCCAAATCGGTCTTGGGAAAGTTTAAGACCCGTTTCTTTTTTTCCTCCGTACAGGAGATTAGGGCAACGACGATAGTTAAGGTCACTATTGACTTTTTCAGTAATGAAATCATATTTTTTTTATTTTTCGTAAATCGTAAATCGTAAATCGTAAATCGTAAATCCTCAATCAATTTTGGCATTTGGATTTTGGAATTTTATTCAATATAGTTTTTAATAACATCGTACCAGAGTTCGTAGCCTTTTGCGTTCATGTGAAGTCCGTCTTCGATAAAAATGTCTTGCTTTACATTTCTTTTGTCGAGCATGGGTTTCCATACATCGGCAAAATCGATCAAGGGGTCTTTTTTGCTCAACTTCTTGAACTTACGGTTTAATTTTTTATAATTTTTTTTTAATTCCCATCGGGCAATACTGGGTTTTGCCGCGATCAAGACTATTTTGGTAGTTGCATTTTCTTTTCGAATTCTGTCGATGACCTCTTGTGTGGTACCGATAATGTCTTTTATTTTTTTCTCGGCGGAGATATCATTGTCGCCTTCGTAGATAAATACTTTTTTAGGATTGAAACGAAGTACCAATTGATCCAAGTAAAATAGCAGATCCGATGCCTGTGAGCCACCGAAACCTGAGTTTACGATATGATGCTCAGGAAACCGACTTTCAAGGTCTCGCCAGATACGAACGCTAGAACTCCCTGTAAAGACTATGGTTTCCTTCGAGGAATCCCAAAGGGTATCGTATTTTTTTTGAATGGCCTCGACTTGATCGGCAAAACGAGACGAATCTTGGGCGATACCCTGAAATCCGAAAAAAAGAAACAATAATAAAAAGTATCTCACGCTTTCGGTTTTAAAAACATAAAGGTACTGGCATTTTGGTAATGGGTCAAATTATTTTGGTCGTGAAAAAGGTTTGCCCCCCTTTGCCCCTCAACAAAGCCTGTCTTGAGCGGAGTCGAAAGGCTCAAGTTGACAAGGGAGCCGCCTGAACGCCAGCCCGACAGAGTCATTCTGGCGGGGAACGGGCAGGGTGGTTTCGGTGCAGTCGAAATCGGTGGGGTTTGGAAGCCCCATATTATTAATTCGGCACCGTGATACCCTCTGCGACCGACCAGTCATAAAATCGTTGGATCCAATTGTCAGAGGGCAGGTTTTGCTTTTTCATTCCATATCCGTGACCACCTTTTGCGTACATGTGCAAGGCAGGATTGTTTCCGCCCTTCTTCCAAGAAGAGTACAATTCGATACTTCCGGTAGCTAGACCAAGCGGATCATCCGTCGAACAGACAATTAACATCGGGGGTGCATTTTCAGGTGCCTCTTTGACCGGCATGGCCGTCGTCCAAGGATAAACGGGAACCAAAAAATCGGGTCGATTCTTTTCTGAATAATTATAGGCCACACCCATGGTAACTGCTCCACCTGCTGAAAAACCCATAAAACCGATTTTGTTGGGGTCGATGTTCAGTGCGTCTGCATTGGTACGAACATAGTCGATGGCAGATAGTCCGTCTACTATTGAATATGGCATAACGGGCGCTACCCGTTCCATAATCCGCATGGGGTTGGCGGCGCCTTCTTCAGAAATTTCCTTTACGCCATCTTCCCCGGTGGGTACTAGACGATATTTGAGTACAAAAGCCGTAATACCCTTTTCATTTAGCCATTTGGCAACATCGGTACCTTCGCTGGTAATACTGAGCGCATAAAGTCCTCCTCCGGGCGCCACGACTACCGAAGTGCCATTCGGATTCTCAGGTCGAAAAACTTGCATGGTCGGAACGGAAACATTCGTTACCACGTCGTTCTGCCAAATGTCTGAGAAGTACGCTTTTTCATCACTTTCCCATTTGACGCCTTCGGCTTTTTCATGTGGTACTTCGATTATCTCTTGTGCGGTCGAAAAATTTATCATTCCTAAAGCAAGCATAACAAGTGCATATTTTTTCATTTCTATGGTTTTTGAGTTCGATTAACTTCCCAATAGCAAAAATATCCCAGCGGCGGCGAATGCTCCTATTATCGGGCCAACAATCGGAACCCAAGCATAACTCCAGTCACTACTGCCTTTTCCTTTTAATGGTAAAATGGCATGCAATAGTCGTGGTCCGAAATCACGGGCGGGGTTGATCGCGTATCCCGTCGGTCCGCCAAGCCCGAAACCTATACCCATGACCAACAGTGCAACGGGCAGGGCATCCAAGGCTCCAAGCTTAATGGTCTCTTCCCCCAAAGAACCCCCTGCGATATAGAATACCCCAAAGACCAATGCGAAAGTGCCGATAGCTTCCGATATCATATTCCAGAAAGGACTTCTTATGGCCGGCCCTGTCGAAAAGGTGGCCAACAATGCCCCTTGGTCTTCGGTGGCATCGTATTGTTTTTTGTAGGCGAGCCATATCAATAAGTTTCCCATCATCGCACCGAGTATTTGCGCCAAGAAATATCCTGGGGCAAGTGCCCAACTAAATTTTCCCGCTGTGGCAAGGCCTATGGTCACGGCAGGGTTCAGATGTGCGCCACTTACGTCGGCACTAATGAATACGCCTATGAATACGGCTATTCCCCATGCCAAAGATATACCGGTCCAACCGACATCAGACCCTTTGGTTCCTTTTAAGACCAAATTGGCCACGATTCCATTACCGATTAAAATCAGCATCATGGTGCCGATGAATTCAAAAATATAGGCTGACATAATTTATTGGTCTTAATCGTTAGTTAAAACTACGCAATTTCATTGCAAGACTTTAGTTTCTACATATTTCCGGCAAGTGAGCAGTATTCAGTATTTTACTTAATTACTTATTACCGTTTACTTATTACTGCTTACTTATTACTTATTACTGCTTACTTATTACTGCTTACTTATTTACTTATTACTGCATACTTATTTACTTATTACTGCATACTGCCTACTTATCACTGCCCACTTATCACTTATCTATTTTGAAGTAAGGGAATTTCATTCCCTATTTTTTAAACCTATGTACTTCCAGTGCATAGTGGTTTATTTGGTTTTACCGGTTGATTAATCCGTTATCATCTGATAGACAAATTGGCGCATGATCTGCTTGTAGTAATCGCTATAAGGCTGTACTTGTGTCATCAGAATCGCAATAAGTTCTTCTTCAGGGTCGATGAAAAAGTAAGTACTATAAGCCCCGCCCCAATAGTACTGGCCTACCGAGCCGAGTGCATTACTCGCGGCCAGATCGGTAGTGACCCCAAAGCCCAGCCCGAAACCTGCACCGGGCCCAGAAGGTAGGTCGCCGATTTGGTTCATGGTCATTAGGTCGATGGTTTTTGAACTGAGCAATTGCATCTCGTTGGCCGTACCGTTGTTGATCAACATTTGACAGAATTTCATATAGTCGCCCGCTGTTGAGAAAAGTCCGTGGGTGCCTCCATAAACCGTATTGCCTTCAACGGGAAGTTGTTGTTCTGAGTTTACCATTTTTCCATCTTTGTTGAAATTATGAACCGGAACCCAACGATCTTGGTTTTCTTTGGCAATGTTATAGCCGGTATCTTTCATTCCCAAAGGATCGAAAATTCTTTTTTGAAGGAATTTGGCGGTGGTCGTTCCTGAAAATTTTTCTATCAATAAAGAAAGCACATCGGGGGAAGCGCTATAATACCATTGTTCGCCCGGTTGGCCCACTAGAGGCAGGTTTAGCAGAGTATTCACTCTGGTTTCAATGGACTCTTGTGGCTCAAAATATAGGGCCTTTGACACGACCTTGTCGAGTTCAGAGCCTCCCAGACCATGAGAAAAACCTGCGGTATGGGTCAAGATATGGTGTATGGTTACTTCGGTGTTCAAAGGTTCGGTCGCGCCTTCGGGCAAGTTTACGTCCTTGGCGACTTTAAGGTCTTTGAATTGTGGAAGGTATTTCGAAACCGGATCGCTCAAAAAGAAATGCCCTTCTTCGTACAACATCATAAACGCCACGCTGACAATAGGTTTTGTCATTGACATGAGATGGAAAATATTATCTTGTCGCATCGGCTTCTTATCCGCCAAGCTTGCAAATCCGAAAGAGGCTTCCTGAACCACTTTTCCGTTTCTTGAAATCAAAGAGACGGCACCGGGCATTTTGCCCGTTTTTACTTCCTGCTCAAGAAAATCGCCGTAACGCTTCAGTCTTTCTTGTGATATGCCATTGGTAGGCAAATCTGTTTTCGCTTGCTGCGCATAAATTCCGTCAACGGAAATAATCAAGAATGCAAAAATGATCGAGAAGAGGTATCGGTTTTTCATTTAAACGGTGTTTTCAATTGGGTGGATTCAGAAGGAAATCGTCAAAATTTCTGACTGTTATTTTAGAAGTCCTCAAGATAAACTTTTTTCGTCAAATCTCTGTGAAACGCGACAGTAACGATAAAATATCGGTTTTTTATTGCGATTTTACCAAAGAATTACATAACTTCCCTGCTCAGAGGGTAGAAGTTC
The DNA here is from genome assembly GCA_003232435.1 of Flavobacteriales bacterium. Classification (GTDB taxonomy): domain Bacteria; phylum Bacteroidota; class Bacteroidia; order Flavobacteriales; family Flavobacteriaceae; genus Aurantibacter_A. The sequence goes on from QIJL01000292.1 coordinate 8,190, forward strand.
TTATACTTCTACGAATAAACAAATCCATTAACACTAAAAAATTCAATTACAATGAGTGAATTAGATGAAAAATTAGCAAAATTAAAAGAGACCGCAGTTAGCCAATTAAACGAATGTGGAGTTTCAAATATCGACCACGGCACATTGGATGGTTACGTAAATAGTTTGAAATCGATGGTAGACAACAAGGATGCTACTTTGGTATCGGGTACCGATGAATCGGAATTGGAAACGGTTCGCAGAAATTTTGTCGAGAAAAAATTAGGCGTGACGGACAAGGACAAGGCAATGGGCGCGATCAATAGCGTTGCCGGTAAAATGTCAAGTATCCGTATGAAAAGCCGTCCTGCCTTTTACTACATGGTAAAGCAAGAATTGGGATAACCTTTTTCTGGATTCATATTCAGTTGAATCGATGTAATAAAAAGACCGCTCTGGCGGTCTTTTTTTGTGCATGTAATAAAAACGGTCTCTAAAAATAACAGTACATTGGTATGAAGTCATTTAAACTTTTTGTTTGGAACCGTTCCGATATACTCATGACACATGAAAAATCGGAGAATTTAGGATGCGTATTTTAGTTTCTAACAAGGCACGACATAGCGAAAGCTATGGGCGAGCAGGAGAGGGCTACGGTTCAAAATTTTAACGACGCCTGCCTGCCGGCCAGGCAGGTTATGCTCAAAAAGAGGCTATAAGAAAATAATCGAGATATTTCAAAACAGTCTCTTAAAATGATTCCTCGAAAAAACATCGGAAAATGAAAAAGCATGTACTTCTGTTTGCCTTGTTGGGAATTTTACTTTCTCAAATGTTAGCGGCAAAAACCGTTAATTTAGATGGTTCTCTTCTAGAGAACCCAACGGTAAAAAACGTTCTTGAAAATGGAATGGCTCAAGATGGAACGGACCAAAGTGATGAATTGGCGGCCTTGCTCGAAGACAACGTTCATTTGTTTTTTCCGAAAGGCATTTATTGTTTTACTGAAACAGTGCGAACGGGAGGCCTTGCGAATTTTATCTTGGAAGGTGAAGTAGGTACCGAGATCATCACCGATAAGCCCATGCTTTTTGAAATAAGCGGGGCCTTGAAAAATGTACTTATAAAAAAAATTTCCATTAGGTCGACCGATACTACTTCTTCTAGTTTTGGGCAATTGTCTTTGATACATTCCGCCGAACAGAATATCACTGACCTCACTTTTGAAGATGTTTTTATGACCGCGCCCAATTCGGCGACAAATGCTTTTAAGTTCATCAATGAACGTAATACAAAAACCAAGGGGGTGGTGCTGAGAAGATTTAAAGTTGACAGTATCGGGCGAATGGGCTTTGAAGTTCAGAACCACATTAGAGAGTCTGTGGCACCGGAGATCGTCCGCTATGAAGATATTTTGGTTGTTGATTCTGAATTCAATCATACTGGTTTGGTCGAATATGGAATGGGAGTCTCGGTAGGGGGGCTAGGGAAAAATGTTAGAATATTGAACAGCGATTTTACAGATTCCCCAAATCGTGCAATTGAGATCATAGGAACCATTGGGGTCCATATTGAGGGAAATTGCCTTCAAGACAATTTCGCATCGATCATCGTAACAAGAAACGAAATCGTAACCCGGCTCTCAACTAAAAACGTCACCATAGTGGGCAATGTCGCTGAAGGTAGTGAGGGAGAATCTTTTATTGATGTTGAAAATCTATCAATGGATAACAATATCTTCAGGATTAAGGGCAGGGTCAAATTCGAAAACATAAATGAGGCCAAAATAAAATCCCTTACTTTAGACACAGATGCTTACACCGCTCTGGAGGTCGGTGGTTTGAAGAATTTCGATATTCATGGGTCAAGTATAAAAAACCGAAGGGCGGGAAACAACCTGATTCGAATTGAAGCGGAAAACACCGACTTCAAGATCCGTGAAACGGATCTTTTTATGGGCGAAGGACAAAAGCCCTATGACAATGTCGGCGGAACGATTTCGGTACCTGGGTTTTCAAAAGTAATGTTTATGATTCGGCAGGAAAACTGGTCGAGATTCTTGACACGGATCGATAAAAGTGAAATAATAAGGTATGATTCCCGAAAAACGAAAAACCAAGATAAAAAGGTCTAGTTTCTTGGCTCTTGCAGCGACTTGTACAGAGCGAAGCCGAAGTAAGCAGTCTTGATTCTGATACCTCTGTAGCTCTGCCCCAAGGTAGTTCATTGGTTATTGATCTATTACTAAAAATTATTTAAATGAATAAATATATAGTACTTAGTGCACAGGGCAAACGCATCTAAAACTACTTTGATTTTCTCGAATTTATTCTTATGAATTGTTGTAATCAGGAACTTTGATTTGTTGTTTTTCAT
>QIJL01000035.1 GCA_003232435.1 Flavobacteriales bacterium
GTTCAGCTTTTTCATGGGGAAAGCGGTCGTACATATCTATCTAAAGGATTTTTAAAACAGGCAAAAAAACTAGCAGAAACGAATATTAGAGTATTGACCCCTTTTGTAAAAGCCGGATTGCCCATAATCGGGTTGGAACCTTCTGCAATCCTTACTTTTAGAGATGAGTATAAGAGACTGTATCCTGACAAAAAGATAACGGATGCCATAGCAGCAAAGAGTTTTTTGATCGAGGAGTTTTTGGCTTCCGAAATAGAGAAGGGCGAAATTACTTCTGCACACTTTACAAAAGAATCGAAGACCATAAAGATTCATAACCATTGCCATCAAAAGGCCCTAAGCAATCAAAAAGTGACTTTTGATATGTTGAACCTTCCTGAAAATTATACGGTTTCCATTATTAGCTCTGGCTGTTGTGGAATGGCAGGTTCGTTCGGTTATGAAAAAGAACACTACAGAACCAGTATGAAAATAGGGGAGCTGAAGTTATTCCCGGCCATTAGAAAATCCGAAGAAGATGTGATAATTGCAGCAAATGGCACTAGCTGTAGGCATCAGATTTTTGATGGTACTGTAGGCATCAGATTTTTGATGGTACAAAGCGGAAGGCCCTACATCCCATCACGATATTGAAAAACGCCCTGATCGATTGATTTCCGTATCTGTTTATTAAGATTTACCTTTGGGGCATTCGTTAATGGTTATTCGTTGTGCTTCATTAAAAACACTCATATTGAAAAAATCTATCTTTTTAATTCTGACATCTTTACTTCTCATAAACTGTAATTCGAATGTCAAAATCGAAACCAAACCGAACAATCCAAAATATTCTTCAGAAGTTGAAGATAGAATAGAAAAGGTTCTGAATAATTTACAAGTAGCGACTGAAGTTGACGGAAGCTTTGAATCCAAAACATTGGCGGAAAGAATGGCTTTTTATCATACACCAGCAGTAAGTATTGCAATAGTGAACAATGGTGAAATTGAATGGGCTCGTGGATTTGGGAAATCCGATTTAGAAAGCAATACACCAACTGACATAGAAACAATGTTTCAAGCAGCATCGGTTAGCAAGCCGATTTTTGCTTTGGCAGTTATGAAATTGAAAGAAAATGGAATCATTGATTTAGACAAAGACGTGAATGAATACCTAACTTCTTGGCAAATACCTAAAAACGGAGATTGGCAACCTAAAATAACTATGCGTCAACTACTAAGCCATACAGCAGGTTTAACTGTCCACGGATTTATAGGATATACAAAAAATGAACCATTACCAACAGTTCCGCAAATACTAAATGGCGAAGAACCAGCAAACTCATCAAAAGTTATGGCTGACATTTTACCTGGAACTAAATCTAGATATTCTGGTGGTGGAACTGTGGTTGCCCAATTAGCCGTAACGGACTTAATAAAAAAGCCATTTCCTAAAATTATTGAAGAAGAACTTTTTGAGCCATTAAATCTTAAACAAAGTACTTATAGCCAACCTTTACCAACAGGTTTCAAATACAAAACAGCAACCGCATACCCTTACAAAAATCAACCAATTAACGGAAAGTATCATATATACCCTGAAATTGGACCAGCAGGTTTGTGGACAACGCCAACTGAACTTGCAACTATAATGATTGAAATTCAAAAAGGGTTACAAGGTAAATCTGATTTTATCAAAAAAGAAACATTAGAAGAAATGCTAACACCTCAAGAAGTTGCAAAATGGATTGGAATTGGATTTATGCTGGAAGGAGAAAACGAATCTGCCAGATTTAAACACGGAGGATGGAATGAAGGTTTTTTAAGCCAGTTTAGAGGTCATACAAATATTGGGAAAGGTGTTGTGATTATGCTTAATTCGAACGAAGGACAAGGCATTATAGACGAAATAATGAACTCGGTGGCAAAAGAATATGAATGGCCTGATTATCTTCCAGAAGAAACCAAATACGAAACCATTGATAAGTCCATACTAAATTGGACAGGAGAATATGGCGAATATAAATTGGACTATGTAGATGGAAAATTATTTCTTTCATATCAAAATCAAGACCCTTTAGAATTAAAGAAAACAACAGATGGAGTTTATAAAAACGAGTTTATGAATTTTGAAATTAAGATTAAGGACAAACAATTGGAATTAACTCAATCTGGACAAACAAAAACATTCGATAAAAAATAACGAAAGCACAACAACGTGTATAAATCATTGGGCTATAAGTGATTAACCCAAAGTTAGTGTGTGTAATAAAGTAAGTAATAAACCGGAAATGAAGTGTTTTTAAATGCCCAACGCTTCATACACAAACCGTTGATAGTTAATAGTTATTCGTCAATCGTATATCGTGTTCCATAAACGGCATCTATTAACTTTTAACGACTAACCTTTTATCAAAACATGGCAGGAAATACATTCGGAACACTTTTTAGACTAACGACTTTCGGAGAATCCCACGGAAAGGCCATTGGCGGCGTTTTAGATGGATGTCCTTCAGGACTGGAATTGGACCTAGAGGCCATTCAAAATGACCTTGATCGAAGAAAACCAGGGCAGTCGGCTATTGTTACCCAACGGAAGGAACCCGATACCGTCGAATTCTATTCTGGAATTTTTGAAGGCAAGACCACTGGGACCCCGATTGGCTTCGCCATTCACAATACCGATCAAAAATCAAAGGATTATTCGCATATCAAAGATTCGTATCGACCGTCACATGCCGATTATGTTTACGATCAGAAATATGGATTTCGGGATTACCGTGGCGGTGGAAGAAGTTCCGCGCGGGAGACGGCAAGTAGGGTAGTGGCCGGCGGAATAGCAAAACAGGTTCTTGCAACATTAAAAATCAATGCTTTCGTTTCGCAAGTTGGCGAAATAACCCTTCAAAAAGAGTATAAAGAACTTGACTTGACCTTGACCGAATCGAATCCGGTACGTTGTCCTGATCCTGAAACGGCGGCCAAGATGGAAGAATACATCAAGGATATTAAAAAAGAAGGGGATACAGTCGGTGGTGTAATTACATGTGTGGCCCAGAATGTCCCAGTCGGTCTTGGAGAACCGGTTTTTGACAAACTACATGCCGAATTGGGCAAGGCTATGCTTTCCATAAATGCGGTAAAGGGCTTTGAGTTCGGGAGTGGTTTCGAAGGAGTAAAAATGAGAGGTAGCGAACACAACGACCAGTTCAACAAAGACGGAAGTACAAAGACCAACTATAGCGGTGGTATTCAAGGTGGTATAAGCAACGGTATGGATATTTACTTCAACGTCGCTTTTAAACCTGTAGCGACCGTTCTTCAAGCGTACGATACCATCGACAAGGATGGGAATGAGGTAAAAGCCCAGGGCAAGGGTAGGCACGATCCTTGCGTAGTACCCCGGGCGGTGCCCATAGTTGAGGCAATGACGGCCTTGGTACTTGCTGATTTCTTCCTCCTGAATCGCACCGTAAAGTTATAGCCAAGGTTTTTGGCGGGTTTCGAATTTCGAATCCGTCCGACCTCTCCGAAAGAGAGGAGGGAGGCTTGCCTCGTTTCATTTTCTGTGATGTTTGGACACGAACCCGCCTGCCATGCCTGCGGCAGGTAAACCGGACGGGCAGATTTCACGAATTTTCACAAATCCTCTTTTACGCGAATTGGAATTTGGTGCTTGGGATTTGGGATTTTAATGCCTCGTGGGCTTGCCCCGAGGATTCTCTACTTTTGCATCGAGCATCCGGCATTCACTAATTTATATTTCGTACCTCCCACCTCGTACCTCCCACTTCCTACCTCGTACCTCGTACTTCCTACCTCGTATTTTACCTTTCCACCTTCCGATCAAAAATAGTATCTTACCTACCTAAACCAAATTTTTTATGAAGAAGCTTGAACTGCATTGGCAAATAATGATCGGTATGGTACTGGGACTATTTTTTGGTTTCGGTATGACTTATCTAGATTGGGGCAAGGAATTTGTCACTAACTGGATAAGTCCTTTTGGAACCGTCTTCATCAAACTACTTAAGCTTATAGCCGTACCGCTTATTTTAGCTTCCCTGATAAAAGGGATATCGGATTTAAAGGATATTTCCAAGTTTAGGGATATCGGATTACGCACCATCGGAATTTATATGGGAACCACTACGGTAGCTATTATCCTTGGTCTTGTCTTGGTCAATACGGTGCAACCTGGAAATGGAATTTCCGAAGAAACCATAAATAAACTTACGTCAACATATGCCACCGATGAGGGTGTAACGGCCAAACTTGAAGAAGCTACCCGGCAGAAAGAAAGTGGGCCGCTGAAATTTTTAGAAGATATGGTGCCAGATAATGCTTTTGCGGCGCTTGGCAACAACCAACTCATGTTACAAGTTATTTTCTTTACTATTTTTATGGGAATTTCCATGTTGCTCATTGGGGAAGAAAAAGCCAAACCGCTAAAACGGTTTTTCGATGCTCTTAATTATGTTGTTCTAAAAATGGTCGATTTAATAATGCTTACGGCTCCTTTTGCAGTTTTTGCCTTATTGGCAAATGTGGTCGTGTCCTCCGGCGATCCTGATATTCTATTGGCCCTGTTGAAATATTCCGGAGTTGTTGTTTTGGGTCTTCTGTTGATGATCGTTTTCTACTGTATTTTAGTGTACGTATTCGCAAAGAAGAATCCATTTTGGTTTTTGAAGCAATTGAGTCCTGCACAATTACTTGCTTTTTCTACAAGCTCAAGTGCAGCGACCTTGCCGGTTACCATGGAAAGGGTGGAAGAACATATCGGTGTTGATAAGGAAGTTTCTAGTTTCGTGCTTCCGGTCGGTGCGACCGTTAACATGGATGGTACAAGCCTCTATCAAGGTGTAGCGGCGGTTTTTATTGCGCAGGCGCTAAGTTTCGACCTTCCGTTAAGTGCTCAACTGACTATAGTTTTGACAGCGCTTTTAGCTTCTATCGGTACGGCAGCGGTGCCAGGTGCCGGAATGGTCATGTTGGTGATTGTTTTGGAGTCGGTTGGTTTCCCACCCGATAAATACGCTATCGGTTTGGCATTGATTTTTGCTGTGGATAGACCTTTAGATATGCTCAGAACTGTCATAAACGTAACTGGTGATGCCACTGTAGCGACTATTGTTGCGAAGTCCGTCGGAAAATTAGGGAAGCCTCATCCCAGAGAATGGGATGACCATTTAGACGAGGTAAAGTAGATGAATTGGTGGCTGATTATATCGATAGTTTTAGTCCTGTTTATTGTATTGAATGTCATTGCCTATTTTCTGCAGGAGCGTCTCATCTTCAAACCTGAAAAACTTCCTGAAGACTTTGAGTTTAGGTACGAGAATCAAATTTTTGACGAATACAATATCGAGGTTGCCGAAGGCGTAAACCTTAACGGCGTGCATTTCAAAGTTCGAGAACCTAAGGGTATCGTTCTCTATTTAAAAGGAAACTCAAGGAGTCTAAAGGGTTGGGGGAAGTTCGCCATCGATTTTACCCGACACGGCTTCGATGTGCTCATGATCGATTATCGCGGATTTGGGAAAAGTACCGGCATTCGCACCGAAGAAGGAATCAAAAAAGACCTTCAATATGCCTATGATGAGCTTAAAAAGCAGGTCGACGAAAAATATATCGTTCTCTATGGAAGGTCTCTCGGTTCAGGTTTTGCAACTAAACTGGCTTCAAAGAATAATCCCCGTATGTTGATTCTTGATGCTCCCTATTACAGTATGGGCCATATTGCGAAGAAATACCTTCCGATAATGCCGATGTCGCTTTTGTTGCGCTTCCCCATAAAAACCTACAGGTGGATCGAATATGTCAAGTGTCCGATAAAAATAATCCATGGTACAAATGACAAGTTGATTTCCTTTAAGACCAGTATCAAGTTGTCTAAAATAAATGCTGAACGCACCCGTTTGTACACTATAATCGATGGCGGACACAACAATTTGCATACTTATCCTCAGTATCACCGTTTTTTGGAAGAGATTTTGCATTCGAAACTTCCTAGGGAAATCGATCCAACGACCAGTAGCTTGAGTTTTAAACGGAAGAAAAGTTGAGATGAGGCTGCTGAAGCGATTTTTAAAAATTAGTGTAGTATTAATAATCTCGGTAGTAGGCATGTTTTACTTTTTTCAGGAAAAATTGATTTTTCACAGCACAGAAATCCCACGGGATTATGTTTACCAGTTCGAATCGAACTTTGAGGAACTATTTCTCACCTCAAAGGATGGGGCAGTATTAAACGGGCTCCATTTCAAGCAAAAGAACCCAAAGGCCGTTATTTTATACTGCCATGGCAATGCCGGAGGGCTAGACGATTGGGGCAATTGGGCACAGGAACTTTCAAATCGCTATGAATATGATGTTGTTATCTGGGATTATCGAGGCTATGGAAAGAGCACGGGAAAACGGCGTCAAAAGTTGATGTTGGATGATGGTTTCCTCTTTTACGATTATTGCAAAGAGTACTTCCCAGAGGATAAAATCACGGTATTCGGAAGATCCCTAGGCGGATTTTTCGCAACGCATATAACAAAAGACACCAACCCCGGAAAGTTGATTTTGGAATCGGCACCGACAAGTCTCCTGAATATAGCCAAAAAGGAATATCCATTTTTACCTTCAAAACGGTTGCTCAAATTCCGGTTTCAAAGCGACGAGAATATTTTAAAAATCGATGTGCCGACCCATATCATCCATGGAACTTCAGACGAACTCATTCCCTTTGATCATGGAAAAGAACTGTATCGACTCTCTATTGCCAAAAACAAGAAGTTTTATTCTGTTGAAGGCGGTTATCATAATAACCTTAACAGTTTTGAAGAGGTGTATTTCGGGGTTTTGGACGAGATTTTGAGGTAGACCTAGTCTGACAGAAACTTAGCACTTAATTCCGGTGTCGGAATCATACACTGCTCTTTTTTACCATACCACTTATATCGGTTTCTGGCCACAAAATCATATACGATATTTCGTAATTCACTGGGAATCAAATTCAGTACGCGGGAAATAGTTCGATAACCCTTTAAATGTTTGCCGATTTTTAAGGCTGCCGTAGACTTAACGTAATAAGCTACACCAGGTTCGATAAGAATGATGGAATCGATTTTTGTAGTGTCGATATTTCGTTCGGCGATCAATTTTTCGCCCACTTCGCTTTGTAGGGCGGCAAAACGGAAAATATCTTTTTTATCTCCTTTGATGATGCGCTGAATCGTGCGGTTGCAAAGGTTGCAAATGCCGTCGAAAAGGACTATTTTTTTTGAATCATCCATTTATTCCCACCGGTGGGTTTAATATCCCGATGCTTGCCTGCCGGCCAGGCAGGTTAAATTTTGTTTCCTTTTAATGTCTCGTGGGCCTGCCCCGACGTAGTTTACTTTCATTCTCGTGAACCTGCCTGTCGGCAGACAGGGGCGGGAATCTTTCCCATCTTCAATGATGATGTAAAATTACTGCTTGAAACTCAAAGTAAAGAACTTCTATAAAGTATTTAAGAAACCGGTCAAATCAGTTTCCTTATCAATACCCAGTTTCTTTTTCAACCGATATTTAGACTTTAAAATACTATCGGGCAGCACATTGAGTGTTGCGGCAATCTCCTTAGTTGTTAGGTTCATTCGCAAAAAAGCAGCCAGCCGTATTTCTTTTTCGGATATATCCTGGTATATAGTCTTTAATTTCTGGTCAAAATCATTGTGTACCTCCGCAAAATATGTTTTGAAGACCTCCCAATCTCTGTCGGATGCGTTTTCTCTTTTGAGCAACATCACAATCCGCCGGAACTCAATTTTAAATTTTTCGGGAGAGTTTTTGACGTTCTCCAGATTCTCCATCAGCTCTTGAATAAAAGTATTTTTCTGTACCAAATGCAGTGTCTGGCTCGTCAATTCCTTCTTTTTATGTTCGATTTCCTTTTTATAGACTTCCTCTTGCTTTTCCCGGGCAATACGGTTCTTTTTGATGCGTTGACGGAAACCGAAGTACAACAAGCCTGAAATTGCTACTAATGAAAACATTCCACCTGCATAAAGCCCTTTGGTCAATTTATCGACTATGGCTTTTTCGTTTAGCGTATTTATTTCTTCTTTTTGCAGTGTAATCTCCACTTCCTTTTTCTCGGTTTCATAAATGGTTTTGAGCTCTTCTATCTGTTGGGACTTTTTAATGGTGTACAAACTGTCGCTAAGAGACTTATAAGTTTTATAGTCTTCGAAAGCCAAATGGGGGAGGTTCATTTCGTTTCTAATTTCTGCCCTTATAACCATAGCATCCCTCAATGAGGGCAGTGCACCTATTTCGTTTGATATAGAAATTACTTTATTTATATTGACCAATGCCCGTGCTGGCTTATTTTCCATTAAATCCAAATTGGCCATCTCGGTCAAGGTCTGCGTCTGGTCAAGCTTAATATCCTGTTTATTGGCAATTTCCAAGGATTCAATTAATAATTTCCTCGCCGTTGGGAAATCACCTTTTTGATATAGCAACCTTGCCATTCTATTAGAGGACTGCACTATCATGGATTGCACGTTCATCTCTTTGCCCAATGAGATGGATTGTGCAAAATAGCGTGTCGCTAGTTCAATGTTCTTTAGGCCTTCAGCGGCCATACCTGCAGAATTGGCCGCATAGCCTTGGTATATCTTGTCATCGTTCTTCTTATAAACGGCAATCGCCCTTTCTGCATAAGCTAGGGATTGTTTGAAGTTTTCTTGTTGAAATTCAATATCGGCAAGCTGTTTTAAAGCGTCTCCCGCTCTAACCTCATCTTCAACATCTTCAAAAGACCGCAAAGCTTTTAGCGTATTTTCCAATGCAATCCTATAATTTCCCTTTTCAAAATAAATACCTCCTAAAACCTCATATTCAGAACCTCTTAGGTCAAAATCTCCTAAATCAGAGTTCTTTCTATTTTCATCGGTATACATTTCTAATAT
>QIJL01000086.1 GCA_003232435.1 Flavobacteriales bacterium
TTTCCTTTTTGAACAAAATGTCGTAGGGACGCTATTAGCACCTCACCTCTATCTCTTTTTTGAAGTATTCCGAACATGACTGCTGGTTTTTTAATTAATTGATCTCCTTAAAAAGAAAAATTCTCAGATCATCGATATCGATATCAAATGTCTTCTTTAAATCTCTCAACAATCGGTGTGTGAGAAAACCTATTAACAACACGGCTTCTGAAAGTGCGAAAAACCAAGGGTTGATGCCTTGAACCAAATTGGCCAAAGGTTCTATGAACAATAGCGTAGTATTCAAAACCAGTACTGAAATTATAATCGTAGTCTTCATGGGTCATAAATTTTAGTTAAACGATTGGTGGCATTTCAATTTAAAATCAAACTCAAGCAGGTCAAAAAGCTCAAAAATGCTATTAAGCCGCATAAACAAAAAACGCCTTCATAATTGGGTGGGTTTACTAATTAATGTTCAAAATAAAAAGAGGTTAACAAAGGGGGAGAAAAAAATATTCAAGAATCGCATTTCAGCAATTCAAGGACAATGTAGAAACAAGCCTTGATTTCAAAACATTAAATTGTATGAATGGTCTCGGAAGGTGTATTATTGGCAATATAGGTGTTTGCCAATGTGGGGATGCTCGGCTTTTGGCTTTCGCCATCAATCTTATTCTGAGCATTCATCTCCCTTTTAGAGACTGTTTTGAAATATCTCGATTATTTTCTCCTGCCGGAAGGCAGGAAAAATAGGGTATAACGATTCTAACGACATATTTCAAAACAGTCTCTTAATCCCGCAATTGCCATTGTTCGTCGAAAATGGCATTAGCCGTCACAATTTTCTTCGTCAACATCTTTCTTAGCCTCGGCAATCGCTGCATTGAATTCTGCCTGATTGATCCCAGCCACGCAACCACGAACTCCTTCTAAAGCATCTAGATAATTCTTGGCGGCATTCTTAAAGGTAGTACAATTTGCAGGGGTTGGATCGGTGCTATAGGTAGAAGCCGCCTGGCCAAAGGCCGTGACTTCGTCTGAAACTTGAAGTACCCAGGTACCAGTTCCACAACCAAGTGGATTTAACGGGTTGTTTTTGCTACAGCCCATAATAATTGTCATAGCAACTGCTAAGCAGCCGATCAAAAATAAAAGTTTTGTTTTTTTTGTTCTCATGATTTCTGTTTTTTATGGTTTTAACGATTAGTGACGCGGATTGAAAAAAGCAATTATTGATTTTACATTATTTTAAATCAGCCCAATACTAATCATTATTCATATTTTAAAATTTAAGAATGTATGAACGGTGTCGATTTGATTACAGTCGGTACATTTTTCTTGGCTTATGCCAATTCCCTTCAAGAAATCAACCCGATTAAAATCATTGAAACTGCCATGGCCATGGCCACCAAGAATACGATCGTAGTACCTTTTAATTTATAGCTTGTTCCTTTTAAGCGTTCGATTGTTGAGTTTGAATACATTTTAGTGGGTTTATATTTCTCATTGGGTTTCCAATACCAGTTCTCCTTTAGTGTTCGATATTATCTTTGCCCTCGCCTTACCTAGATCTAATTCATCTCCAAGGACAAAATTTTTATTTGGAAAAAATTCCTCGTTCGGAAAAAACTGCCGCTCGGTAAATATTGTTATTGTTGCCCCTGTATTGGGTCTAACCCTCCTTTTATCTAATTCATAGCTGCCTCTTAAAAGACCTATGAACAGTTTTGATTCAGGATATCTTTTTTTAATGTTATTGGCTTGTTTTTCGTCGAAGAGCTCTAAGTCGAGGATTTCAGTGTTCTCTTTATTCACAACTAGTGTTAAGTTAAAGCTGAAATGACGTATAATCCAATGCGTCTTTTCAGCTTTAACTTAACACTAGGGTCAGCTTCGTTTTTCACCTTTGTCCTTATCGGATCGTACGAGTCCATTTTCCCTGGTACCCAACCAATAGCTATTTTGATCATCCTTATAAATACACCAAATGGTACTTGCCCCCAATGGGATTTTAGAATCCTTGGAATAGTTTACGAATTTTTCTCCGTCGAAAATGTCCAACCCTTTTCCTTGTGTACCGATCCAAAGTTCATTGTCTTCATCTACCGAAAGGCTCATGACCCTATTTGAAGAAATGCTTTTGTCTTCTGTTCTACCATGGGTAAAAGTTCTCCAACTATTGGTTGCAGGTTCATATTGGGTCGAGCCCTTGCCCGAAGTACCGATCCAAATCGATTTGGCAGAATCGACAACTATGGCCCGAACTACGTCGATATTGACGTTTTCGGGGGTCTGATAGGTGGTGAACGAATTGAATTTTTCGCGATATTCGTCATAATAGCTTATTCCGGCCCCGTCTGTGCCAAACCATAAAGTGTTCGAATAATCTTCGTAAATACAGAGAATATCATTGTAGTGAATTGCCCTGGGGTTGTGCTTATCGGCATTGAAATGCTGTATTTTACGCGACTTGAAATTGACCATATACAGCCCACGGCCATACGTAGCGATCCACAAGCGATCTCTTGAATCCAAGTGCAGATCCAGAATGTTCAGGTCGATGGGTAGCGGATCTGTAAAGGAAAGTTCTGAGATTCTATGAAAGACGTCTGATTTATTTTCCCTGAAATAAAGCCCGTCACCAAAAGTCCCTACCCATTGTCTATCCGCTTTATCTGAAACAATATCACTGAAATTTACTTTGACGTGTTTTCCATAGATCGAGCTGGCCGAGACTGGAACCGCCTGCCCGGTTTGTTTGTTGAAATCTATGATTTGATCGTCCGTCGCCAACAAAAGATTTTCCGACGAACCTTCGCTGATATTGTAAATGGTGTTCGAAGAATCAGTGGGCTCAATAACCTGTTTTATAATCCCGGTCTCGGTTCAAATGATAAAGACCAGTGCTATAGGTGCCGATCCAATATTCTTTATCGGAATCTTGAAATATGGCACTTGCATCATTTATACCGGGCAACGCTTCAAAAGTTTGTAGATCTCGGTTGAATTTATAAGGCTTTTTATCCGTGGGTATGATCCATAGACCGCCTTCTTTATCGGCATACACCTTGCCGAGGTTTGAGTAATCGGGCCGTGGTTATGTCTACAAAATTATATAGGAAGACCTTGAATTTCTTGCCGTCATATTTATTAAGTCCATCTTGGGTGGCTATCCACAAATACCCTGTACTATCTTGGGTAATGGCTATCGCGCTATTCTGCGATAAGCCTTCTTTGACCGATAACTGCCTGAATGAAATCTGGTTCTGTGCAAGTGCGTCTTGAAAGAGAAGAACAATGAATATGCAAAAAACGATCTTTAGAACTTTGGCCCTGTGGTTCTTCTCACTCATTTCAATGGAAAGAATTGTTTTATCCATATAAAATACTGAAAAAAGAATAGCCGATCAAGAAAGTAACAATATTGAACAAAAAAGCCCGGATACATTATCCTGGCCTCAATTAGTCAAAATTTTATGATACCGCCAAACCGTACGGCCTTCTGATGTATCAAAATCGATATGCCTCATATGGAGCTGATTCAGGTAGTTCCCCCGAAACCTATAATCGAGCAAACACCAAAACCAACGAGTTGGCTTGGTGCCCAAAATGTGGCAATTCCATCAGACGGTCAAATACGTGTTCTTATTCATAACACGATTCTGGGCCGTACCTAGTGGATTGGCAGTTTCATAATTTTCCATTACAAAAAACACGTCGCCCCATTTGGCTATGTATGGGGAACTCAGCTATTTTTATAAAAACTAAATATGGGGGAGTATCAAAAATAAGCATTTTCGATCCAAAACCCTGTATTTATAAGAACTTAACGTACTGATAATGTGAAATTAGAGGCGTTAAACCACTACTTTTACCGGTATTTATAACTATTTTTTCTAAAACATAATAGACCTCTGCTCCAGCCCTATTCACCATTTTTATCTTGCAGAACCGAATTTTCACTACCAATCTTACTTATGGCAAGCGTATTTTCAGGTAGTTCGTCATATATTTCGTCGATTAAAATAGACACTGTCAATACCGTAATCAGTATTGCCAAAAGTATAAAACACTTTTTCATAGCGTATTTATTATTTCCTCAATTTGGGGTAATCATACTACTTGCATGGGAAACAAAATCCGTCGTTTTGATTTTATCTAAGGTAAGTGAACATCAATGAATGCCATATCCCTTTTGTATAAACGGCGCATTTTCCTGTATAAATGGTAAAAAAACTTCCCGCCTGTCTGAGATGGGCCTAAGCAAGGTTTAAGGAAAGTAGTCCCTTGTAGGCAATAGACTACAAAAAGTCCGATTTTGGGCATTTTACTACCAACCATACCAAAATATCCTCAATCGGTACATCTTTCTTATATATCAGAAAAGGTACCTTTATTTTTGTTTATCTTTCTCTAAAGTAAACTTAGGAATATGATAGATGCGGTAATCGTAGATGATGAAATAAAGGCACTGCAAAGCCTTACTTGGGAGCTTACCAATTTTAGCGATGAGATAAATGTGAGTGCCTCTTTTACAAATCCGGATGAAGCCCTCGACTATCTGGACAAAAATTCTCCGGACTGCCTTTTTTTGGACATCGAGATGCCTAAGATGGATGGGTTTCAGTTCATTCAAAAGTTAGGCAACAAAGACTTTCCGGTGGTCATTACTACGGCCTATAATCAATACGCCATCAAGGCCCTGAAAAATGAGGCCATTGACTATCTACTAAAGCCAATCGACACTGACGACCTAAAGGATACCATTGTCAAAATAAAAAAATACAACAAGAAAAACTTCACGGCCGAAAAGCTGGAAAAAATATTATTGAACTTTAATGCCAATGCGGTTCACAAAAAAATAACATTCAATACGGATGGGAAATTGCTTTTTCTTCAAAGTGACGAAATTCTTTATGCTGAATCTGACGGAAACTACAGCACTATTTACTTGGCCGACGGACAAAAAATCGTTCTGACAAAAAAACTGAAAGAGGTGAACGAACTTTTGCCGGATGATTCTTTTTTTAGGATACACAATTCGTATATCATCAATCTAAATAAGATAAAAGAATTTCTCAAGACAGACGGATATGTGGTCTTGACATCAAATCACAAAATACCTGTTTCGAGACAAAAGAAATCAGATTTTCTCGATATGATATAAATTGCCATTGGCCGATTCATAAGAACATATGGCATATAGAACCAACCCGATCCGAATGTTCCCCTCAAAACATCTCTTTCTCACTTTGGCCCTTCTTATGTTTTTCGAAGGGCAGTCACAAGTAGTTTCCAATTCTTTTAAAAGTACGATTGACGGTCTTATCAAAAAGGCCCCAAAAACGTACATTGAAATCGATAGAGCGGTAAAACCCTTCATACGCGATACGCTATTGATGCAATATTTTGCGGAAACGGCTTCGAAAAGGGGCTATTTAGATGGACAATCGTATGCTCTTATACAGTTAGGGACCTATTTTAGGAATACTTCTTATTATAGCAGGGCCTTGGCTTTGCACCGAAGGGCGTTGGAAGTAGCCATTGAATCGGACAATCTTGAATTTAGAATTTCGAGTCTTAATCAACTGGGTGTCGATTACCGACGAACCTCGGCCATTCGCAGTGCCATGGACTATAATCAACAGGCACTAGAACTAGCGGAAGCGGTAGAAAATCCATCCATAGGGTTAAAAAGAAACATCAATGTGTCGCTCAACTGCATCGGCAATCTCTATCAGACTCTAAAACAGTATGACTTAGCTATTGAGAACTTTGAAAAATCTATTGTGGTCGATACGGAGTTGGGTAATAAACTTGGGCTGGCAATTAATCATCAAAATATCGGGGAATGCCTTGAGGAGCAAGGTGAGCTTGATAAGGCATTGCGGAAGTACGAGATTTCGCTCGGTTACAACAACGAGATCAACAACAATATGGGGCGTATTATTTGTAATAATGGAATTGCCCAAATCAATATAAAACAGAATAAACCAAATGAGGCCATAGCCCTTCTTGTACCAACCTTAAAAACAGCTCAGAAAAGGGGCGATGGCTTTCTCACCTCACCAGTGTATATCAACCTTGGGTGGGCACAGCTTCTAGCCAAACGATATGACGAAGCCGAAAAGAATATGCTCGAAGGTCTCGAAGTGGCCGAAAAAAGAGGTCTGTACGAGTCAGCCGCCCGGGCAAGTCATCTCATTTCAGAGCTCTTCGAGACCAAAGGTGATTTTAAAAAGGCCTTGTTCTATAGCAAGAAAGCGGGGAAGCTAGATAAGCAGATTTTGGACGAAAGCACGGTTCGTTACGTAAACGATATCATCTTTAGTTATGATACCGAAAAGAAAAGCAATGAAATTGCCGTATTGGCGAAGGAGAATGAATTGATAAGCATGGAACTTAAAAAAAACAAGACTGTTCTTCTTATTAGTGGAATTGCTTTGGCCCTATTGGCCGGTATTTTTTATATTCTCTACAGACAGTATCAGCTTAATAATGAAAAGAAATTATTGACTTTAGAGCAAAGTATGTTGCGTAGCCAGATGAATCCACATTTTTTGTTCAACTCATTGAATTCCATCAAGCTCTACATCATAAACAATGAACAAAAAAATGCGGTTTACTATCTCAACAAGTTTTCAAAATTAATCCGAAAAATTCTTGAAGCTTCTTCGTTGAAGGAAATTCCCCTGGCGGAAGAGCTGGAAACGGTAGAGCTTTATATGAACATTGAAAATATTCGATTTTCCAACGAAATCAATTTTAGGACCACAATAGAAAAAGGGGTCGACACCCATGTTGTCAAAATTCCATCCTTGATCCTACAACCATTCTTAGAAAACGCCCTTTGGCATGGGCTCTCATCAAAAGAAGGTGAAAAGAATATCACCTTGGATATCGGTCGTGGGGATAATGACTACATTGATATTTCCATTACCGACAATGGTATTGGCAGAGAGGCCGCCGAAAAAATCAAACAGGGCAAGATATTGAAACGCAAATCGGTCGGCATCGACATTACCAAAGAACGTCTTGCCAATTTCTCAAGAGACTATCAAAATTCGTTCAATGTGGAAATGATCGATCTATACGATAAAAATGGCAATGCATCGGGCACTAAAGTAGTATTGCATATTCCAACGGTCTAGGCTTTTATTCAAGGTTCAACTCTTCGGCCACCTTTTCAAGTTCAGTGTACCAGTCTTCGCCAAACTTTCGAATCAACGCTTCTTTAACGAATTCATAGATGGGAACCTTCAGCTCGGCCCCCAAGGAACATGCTGGATCACAGATTTCCCATTTATGATAATTTACAGCGGTCAACTCGGTATACTCCCGTACCCTTACCGGATACATCTGGCATGATACAGGTTTTTTCCATTTTACGACACCTTGGTCGTAGGCTTCTTCGATTCCGCATTTTGCAACTTCTTTTTCATCAAAGACCACATAAGCGCATTCACTATCATTGATCAATGGTGTTTCCCATTCGCCATCATCTCCTTTTACAAAAGCACCTTGTTTTTCGATAACTTCTATGCCTTCCGGTCTTAGAAAAGATTTTACATCTGAATAAATATCTACTAAAATCTCGGTCTCCTCGTCCTCCAAGGGAGCTCCGGCATTACCATCGATGCAACAGGCGCCTTTGCAGGCACTAAGGTTACAGACGAAATCTTGTTCTAAGATTTCTTCGGATATAATGGTCTTTCCTATTTGGAACATACACTGCTAATAAGGAAGCAAAGATACTTTTTAAATGACTCGACCCCTATCAAAAGATTTTGGTAAACAGTGACCTAAAAGCAGTTATAAAGCGTAAATTTGCGGTCGCTAAATTTCATGTTATGCGTTTTGATTTTAGGGAAATTGCTACCGCCAGCATGGTGCTTTTTGCAGTTATCGATATTCTAGGAAGTATCCCGATAATCATCGGACTCCGAAATAAAGTCGGGCACATTCAATCTGAAAAAGCCACTATTGTTTCGGCCTTGATTATGATCGCCTTTTTATTTGTCGGAGAAAGAATTCTGAATCTCATAGGTATCGATGTAAATAGTTTTGCAGTTGCGGGAGCCTTGGTGATTTTCTTCTTGGCACTTGAAATGATATTGGGTATTTCGCTTTACCGCGATGACATGCCCGAAAGTGCTTCGATCGTACCTATTGCATTCCCGTTAATCGCTGGTGCAGGCACATTGACTTCTTTGCTATCCTTACGAGCGGAATACGAGGTTCAAAATATAATAGTCGCAATAATCGTAAATATTATCTTTGTTTATTTGGTACTGAAATCGTCCCGTCGAATTGGAAAGGCGCTCGGAAAAACCGGTGTCAGTATTATTCGGAAAGTATTCGGAGTGATTTTACTCGCCATTGCGGTAAAATTATTTGCCACAAATATTAACCAATTATTTTAGATTCAAAATCGAATAAGATGAGCAGAACACTGTCGATCGTTTTAATTGTTTTGGCTCTGGCGTTGATAATCTACAATGTCACTCTTGTCAATTTTGAAAATCCCCTAGAAGGGAATAGTATTATTGCTATAATAGGAATTCTAGCATCACTCTGCGCCATTGTATTACTTTTGATTTACGTCACATCAAAAAAAATACAGGGGAAAATAAATGAGGATTAGAGCCTGTTTTGAAATATCTCGATTATTTTCTTATAC
>QIJL01000198.1 GCA_003232435.1 Flavobacteriales bacterium
ACCTAAAAATGAATCCTTTCTTTTTATCGCGGACATGCATTCTTTGACCCAAATCAAAAATGGCGACGAATTGCGCAACAATACCTACGCTACCGCGGCGGCCTGGCTGGCCTTTGGCCTTGATATCGAAAAGACCGTTTTTTATCGCCAAAGCGATGTTCCGCAAGTTTCGGAATTGGCTTGGTATCTCAGTTGTTATTTTCCGTATCAGCGGTTGACACTTGCACATTCCTTTAAGGATAAGGCCGATCGATTGGAAGATGTAAATGCCGGGCTTTTCTCATACCCAATGTTGATGGCCGCGGATATTTTATTGTACGACGCGGAAATCGTTCCGGTAGGAAAAGACCAATTGCAGCATTTGGAAATGACACGTGATGTGGCCTCCCGTTTTCATGCGCAAATGGGCGAAACTTTTGTAATGCCCGAGGTCAAACTACAGGAGCATACCATGTATGTCCCTGGTACGGACGGACAAAAAATGAGCAAGAGCAAAGGAAACCTGATCGATATTTTTCAACCCGACAAAAAGCTTCGCAAACAAGTCATGGGAGTCTTGACCGACAGCACACCGATGGAGGAACCAAAAGACCCAGATACCGATAACGTTTTCGCGCTTTATAAAATCTTGGCATCCGAAGAACAAATCGCTGAAATGCGCCAGAACTATTTGAACGGAAACTATGGTTACGGCCATGCCAAGCAGGCACTTTTCGAAGTCATTTTAGAGAAATTTGGGCCGGCCAGAGAAAAGTTCGATTACTATATGAACAATCTAAGCGAAGTCGATGACGCACTCGCTTTGGGCGCAAAAAAAGCAAAAAAAGTAGCTGACGAGGTCTTGGAAAGGGTTCGGATCAAGGTTGGTTATTGATTTCAGAATATTTACAGCTCGGCCTATATAGAATATGTCCAAATGGCTAAAAAACAAGAAAACTATTCTTTTTAAACCCCGCTCTGATTTTTTGAAAAGCAATGCGGATCTGTGACTCTACAGTTTTTATAGAGATATTCAGATGTTCCGCTATTTCTTTATTCTTATACCCTTTTTGCTTACTTAACAATAAAATTTCTTTGCAACGCCCGGGTAAGGTTTCGACCAAATCCCTTACTTTTTCTATCCTTTGTTGCTGCAAGAAGACATCTTCTTCCAATTGTTCGGATAACGCCTCGTATTTAAGGGTTTCCATTAACATTTCCTTTTTTCGATCTTCCCTGGATTTATCAATGTAAGCATTATAGGCAGAACGGTATAAATAGGCCTTTATGGAATCGGCTCTATTAAGAGTTTCTCGATTGGCCCATAGTTTGACAAAAATGTTCTGGACAATATCTTCTGCCTCTGGCATAGATTTCGTGAACTGAACAGTATAAGAACATAATGTTTTATAGTACAAATGAAAAAGTTTTTCCAAAGCATCCTCATCATCATATTCCCTTATCCTGTCATATAAAGCTCCGTCCTCCATTTTTCGAAATGGGTCAAGTTAATGTCTGAAACATTGCCCATATAAAGTTTAAAAAAATAACTTTAATAATTAAGGGTATCCCTTCTTTTTTACGTCACACTTAAGAAATTCATCGATAAATCTTAAATCTTAGCTATTTTGAAAATTCTGATTCTTAAATATTTAACCGACACAATCTCCGAAAAAGAGCTTGAATTATTGTATGATTGGTTAAAGTTTCCGGAAAATCAAGAACTTTTCAAGAGCATGGTCGGCACTAACCACACATTGGACCGTGCCTATAGCTCTATTAATACGGAAAATGCCTATCAAAAAGTATTGGAAGCTTCTAAAAATCATAAAAATTCTGTCGTAAAAATTTACAACACACTTTTTAAATATGCGGCTATACTAATTCTAATACTTGGCACTTCTTTTGGTCTTTATACACTTTTGAAATCGGATGCCAGTATCTCGACGGAATCAAAACTTGAAGAAGCTCCACAAGTTGTTTTGGAATTTGGTGATGGTACATTGAAGATTTTGGATGAAAAAGTAACGAGTAATATTGCCCTTCCCGGCGGAGAGGTATCAATTAAACAAGAATATGGTAAACTTTTGTACGCACAGTCTAATAAAGCCATCACAAAATTGGCCCATAATCAAATATGCGTGCCGTATGGGAAGCGTTTTACCGTAGAATTAACCGATAGGACTGTTATTTCCCTAAACGCTGGCAGCAAACTAAAATATCCGCAATCGTTCACAGGTATGGATAGTCGAGAGGTTTACTTGTTCGGAGAAGCTTATTTTAATGTTGAAAAAGACGAAAGCCGCCCCTTTATCGTTCACACCGACAAGATGAACGTGCGGGTTTTTGGCACAAAATTCAATGTCTCGAACTATTCAAATGAAAGTAGTGCGTCCGCTGTATTGACCGAAGGCAGTATTGGGGTCTATAGTCCCTCAGAAACTTTAGCTGAAAAAGACTTGATTGTCTTAAAACCGGGGCAGCAGGCAATCATTCAAAAAGATAGCTTTATAGTACGAAAAGTGAATATTGAAAAGCATGTGGCGTGGTCAAGTAATAAACTACATTTTGAAAACGATCGCTTAGCGGATATTATTAAGGAACTGGAGCGGCACTATAATGTTAGCATTGACAATAAGTCATCAGAACTTGACAATATAAGATATACCGGAACATTTTCGAAAGAGAGCATAATTGAGGTCTTGAACATCTTCCGTAGCACCACAAACTTTGAATATAGAATGGAAAATAACAAAATAACAATAGAACAAGGGCGACATTAGCAAAACACTAGTTTGTCAAAAAATCGGAGGAGTGGCAAATAAGTGCCATTCACAATAGACCCTAAGCATATTAAGGCTATTTTAAAATCTAGAACAATGAACTATAAAGAATCATTCATCTTGAAATCTGACCTAAAACTGAAGCTTACTTTGTTTTTTCTGATTTTCTCGCTCTTTCCGCTGAGGGCAGATTCAGAGGCATCTTTAAATACCAAAATTAGTTTGAATTTAAATGAAGTGGCTTTATTTGAGGTCTTGGAAGAAATTGAGGATAAAACAGAATTCACTTTTTTTTATAAAAACGAAGATATCAATCTCAGTCGCAGGGTCACGATTAATATGGTACGTCAACCCGTTCGCGCGATTTTAAACTTTCTTTTCGAAAATGAACACGTGCTTTATAAAGTAGTTAAAAAACACATTATTATTAAGAAGCAACAGCAAATAACCGGTAAAATAATAGATCAAAAAACAGGAGAGCCCATACCCTATTGCAATATATCTTTGGAATCTTCATCGTTAGGTACCGCGAGCAATGAACTGGGGGAGTTTATTATCGAGGCAGATTCGCTTCCGGTAAAATTGATTTTCTCGCATGTGAATTATGGGCGGAAAATTCTTGAGATCTCTGAAACTTCTGATATTACCGTTTCCCTTGTGCCCTTGACCACTACCTTGGACGAAGTCATCGTGTCTGCCTCGAAAATAGATCAATTCGCCATGAAATTGGCAAAAAGTGCCATAGAAAAGGCGCAAAAAGCCTCCGCAAAAGATAATTACGGGCGGGCCTTTTACCGACAGAAATCGAAAAACGATGACGCCTATTCCGAGTTTTCCGAAATCTTCTATGATATACGCTATAACAATGTGGGTATAAAAGACTGGAATATCAGCGAAGGCAGGTATGCTTTAAAAGAAGAATCAGTCCACAACAGAAATTATACTTCTTTTTCAAGAATTTTAAAGCCCTTACAGCCTAATACCGATGATTTAATATTTCCATTGCACCCAAATTTTGAGGTTTATTACAATCCCAGGGTTATTAACATGATACAATCGGGCAATTCCAAAATTGCGGTCGTTCATTTCAGGCCTCTAAAAGACCTAAAGACCCCAACTTTCGATGGCGAAGTCTATATCGATACGAAGACTTATGACATCCTAAGAATAAAAGGAGAACTGTCTAGGGATGATCTAAAGCTGGCAAAGCTTACGACAAAGAATAGTTATTGGAAAGATTATATTATTTCTTATGAAATCGCGTATAGAAGAGATGATGCATCAAAGGCATTACTAGATTACATAAAGGTGGATCAGTCATTTGACTATTATAAAGATGGTAGCTTTCAATATCACGTGACAAGCACTTCCAATTTGATTTTTTATGAACACTATAACCCTACATCGAGAAAAAGGTTAGGTGGTCGACTCGGCAGAAGCCAAAGTGATTGGAAAAAATTGGACGCAATCGGTTATAATGAAAGGTTCTGGGCAGAAAATCCGATTGTGAAAAGAACTCCTGTGGAAGAGGAAGTCATCGGCTCATTTGAAAAAGAAAATGCTTTCAGTTCCATCTTCCTCAATAGTTCTGAAAACATAGCCTTGATGACCTCGAACATATCGGAAGACGCCTTTATAAAAGAACTAGACAGCAAAACTACCCTTCATAACAATTACAATCCGATTGAAAAGGTGTTTCTGCATATTGATAAGGATTTATTTTCAGCCGGAGAAACTATTTGGTACAGCCCTTATGTTGTCTTGGGGCCTTATCATCAACCTTCCAACGGCAGTAGGGTAATTCGGGTCGATTTAATAAGCCCGGACGGTAAAATTGCTTTGTCACAGACACACGGGTTGGTCAGTGGAATGGGCTATGGCTCAATGGAGATTCCGAAAAACCTTCCCTCCGGTAATTATCAATTGCGATCTTACACCCAATGGATGCGAAATTTTGATGCCGATTTCTTCTTTACGAGAAACTTGAACATACTTAATGAAAACAATAAATCGGAAGCTGCGCAGATAAATGAAGACAAAATAGATTTGCGATTTTTTCCGGAAGGCGGTCATGCCGTGGAAGATATTGCAGGTAAAATCTCTTTCAAGGCCATTGGAAGCGATG
Source organism: Flavobacteriales bacterium (assembly GCA_003232435.1). Taxonomy (GTDB): domain Bacteria; phylum Bacteroidota; class Bacteroidia; order Flavobacteriales; family Flavobacteriaceae; genus Aurantibacter_A. The sequence goes on from QIJL01000198.1 coordinate 4,888, forward strand.
GCTTGCCCAGAACCGTAAAAGGGCAAATAATCGATTCAGGGGGCAAACCCGTAGCGGCTTTCAACACCTTTGACCGAGGTGCAGGTTTCTTTCAGTTGATGCCAAAAAAGGGCGCACAATACATTGCCCAGTTAGATGACGGCACTCAATTTCCGTTGCCTAAAGTTCTTGAAAATGGGTATACCTTTGCGGTCAATAATCTAAGTGAAAAAAGTATTAAGGTAATCGTTCAGGCTAGTGAGCTTTTGCGCGATAAACCCTTTTATGTTATCGGTACTATGCGCCAAAGAAAGTATTATCAGGCCAAATTCGAATTTGGCCTAAACCGTACTTTTACCTTTGAGATACCGAAAACACAAATGCCCAGCGGGGTATTGACCTTGACACTTTTTGATTCCGATAAAAAACCATGGTGTGAGCGGCCAGTTCTTGTGAACAATCAAGAAGAACTGGTCATCGGCACTAAAATCAATACAAAGAAACTTGTAAAACGAGGTAAAGTAGTGCTCGACATCAATGTAACCGATACCGAGGGAAGGCCAGTTTCCACAAATCTTTCAATGGCGGTAACAGATGCAGGTCAAGTGGAAAAAAACCAAAATTCAGGAACTATTCTGACCCAGTTTTTGTTCGAATCGGATGTTAAGGGGAATGTTACCGATCCGGGACTTCTATTTATGGATCAAAAAAGAACGACTATTCAGCGGTTGGATCTTGTAATGCTCACACATGGTTGGAGAAAGTACAAATGGCCCGAAATCTGGTCAGCCCAAAAAGTTTCAAAGGAATTTGATTTTTCGGAAGGGCTTATTATTTCCGGTAAGGCCAATCGTCCGAATAGGAGGCCCCTATCCAATGCCTCACTTAACGTTGTTGCCCAATCAAGTGAACGATTGGGTATGTTCTCTGCCAAAACCGCCCTCGACGGAACCTTTTCGATAAGGGACTTTAATTTCAGCGGACCAACAGAAGTTGTATTCAACGCTTTTGACGTAAAGGACAAAGCTATGGATGTAAAAGTGACCCTTGACTCCAATAAAATAAATCTTCCGCCCGCCCAATATAAGAGCCAACTGCTAAAACTGACTGAAAAAATCGAAAGCTATAGTACTCACTCGTTCGCCCGCAGCAGAATGGACGCTTTATACGAAAAAATGAAGGTTACGGAGCTCGATGAAGTGGTAGTGACCGAAAAAAAGAAGGAAAATAGCAGAAATCAAACGCCTTCAGTTTATGGGCAGAACCCCGATGCCACGATTTATACAGCGGACCATATCGCATTTCAAAACGTCCTTCAATTGGTGGGCCTATTCGCTGGAGTAGCAGTCAATGGAAACATCGTAAGTATTCGAAATGGGGGTGCTCCCTTGTGGGTGCTAGATGGTATTCCTGTTAATAACGATAACCCCTCCGCTTTGTCGGTAGCCCTGGCGAACCAGCGAGCCGCTCAAGCTGCTCGCGATTCCAGTCGCTCCCCTAGAGCCCCCGCCCCCGCTCCGCTACAATATTCCATTATAGAGGCAACAGAAGCAGGTCCTGTGCCGACTTTCATTGCGGCCATGGACACATTTACAGTTGAAAGAATAGAAGTTTTAAAAGGTCCGTCTGCCGCCATATGGGGCTCTAGGGGAGCGAACGGAGTCATTCTTGTCTATACGAAAAGGGGAGAGGGCCAAACCGTAAAGCCGGTTCTTTCCCCTGATTTTACAATAACTGGGCACGCAGCCGAAAAAGAGTTCTACTCTCCCAAATATGATGTAAAGCGTGATGAGCATAGTACCTCCGATTTTCGCGCCACTTTGTATTGGAATCCTAATATTGTTACTGACAAAAACGGCAATGCTAAAATAGAATTTTTCAATTCGGATACCGCGAAAGAAATTCAGGTGTCCATTGAGGGATTGTCGCCTTACGGCATTCCGGGAAGTTATTTAGAGACTTTTGGCACTAAAAACCAACAAATACGGTAATTTGCTTCTATGTCAAGAAAAAGACTGATCGGTCTGTTCTTTAATTGTACAAGAACCTCGAAAGTAGCCTAAATACCATAAAAGTAGGCTTCTCTTCGATGAAATGCATCCTAAATTCCGTTGTGCCTGAACAAATTCCTTCACACCGACCAACTGGTCTGAAAATTATCAGATCGCCTCGAACAATTTTCCGGGCAAGGGCCGAATCACACCTTTCATTTCCATATTTAAAAGCGTTGAGGAAACTTTAAAAACAGGTATTCGGCATTCGAGTGCGATACTGTCCAATAATTGCTTCCCATTTTTTTGCAAATACGAATAAATCGATTTTTCATTGTCGTCGAGTTCCACGAATAATTGTTTTTGCACGGCTTTGGACTCCTTTTTTTCTATTTCCCAACCCAAATGATATACCAAATCGGCAGCTGAGGTCAGCATATGTGCTTTTTGCTGTTTTATTAGATTATTGCAGCCTGAACTGTATTTATCCTGTGCGCGACCGGGCACCGCAAAAACTTCTCGATCGTAACTATTGGCGATATCCGCTGTGACCAAACTGCCTCCCTTTTCTGCCGATTCAATGACTATCGTCGCCTCGCTCATACCGGCGATTATTCTATTGCGCTTTAAAAAATTCTCGCGATCAGGGTTGCTCGTACTCCAGAACTCCGTAAAAAAACCACCGTTTTTCTCGACATCAGGAATAAACTTATCATGAACCTTAGGATAAATTTGATTGAGTCCATGGGCCAAGCAACCTATGGTCTGCAAGTCATGTTTTATGGCAGCACGTTGTGCACAAATATCTACTCCATAGGCGAAACCACTAACAATTATAGGGTCTAATGGGGCAATCAACTCAATAAACTCTTCGCAAAAAGCCATTCCATAACTTGTTATCTGCCTAGTACCAACAACGCTGATGATCCTTTTATTATTAAGATCAATATTCCCCCGTTTAAACAGCAATATCGGCCCGTCGATACAGTGCTTCAAATAAGCCGGAAAATCTGGCTCCATGAAATAAGTGCATTCTATTGAATGCTTCTTTATAAATTCATATTCGGTTTCGGCAGCCTCACGGTGTTCCGCATCAAAAAGACCTTTTAACTTAAAGCTTCCGACACCATCGATTTTTTGAAGACTTTGTAATTTATCTTCGAAAATCGCACTTGGACTACCGCAATTCGAGATGAGCTTTTTAGCCGTGATGGCACCGATATACGGTGCATGTTGCAAGCGCAGGGTCGTTATCAATTCATTTTCGGTCATTTAGAGCCTGTTTTGAAATATCTCGATTATTTTCTTATATCCTCTTTTTGCGCAGCCAACGCCCCATCTGGCTCCTTATCAAAGGCCAAATCGTTGGCCTTTTCATTCGGCCCTGTTAAAATTTTAAACCGTAGCGATGCTATG
>QIJL01000548.1 GCA_003232435.1 Flavobacteriales bacterium
CCTTTTCTAGATGGCTAGAGACTTTTGAGCAGCCCCCCATCGATAGGAATTTGCGTACCTGTAATGTATGCGGCCTTATCGGAAGCTAAAAACGCCACCAAATACCCATATTCCTTGGGATCTCCGATTCTCCGTAGCGGGACTTTGGATTCCATGTCGTTTCTCACTTCTTCTTGAGGAACGCCCATTTGTTCCGCTTTTTTGGCATTGAGTTGAGAAATTCTGTCGGTATCGAAATAGCCCGTTAGAATGCTGTTTACGGTTATCTGGTCTTTGCCAACATCCGTCGCCAAACTTTTCGCCCAAGTAACCACCGCAGCCCGAATAGTATTGGACAATGCCAAATAATTCAGAGGCTCCTTTACTGAAACGGAAGCGACATTGATAATTCGTCCCCATTTATTTTGTTGCATACGCTTTAAGGCTAATTCCGTAGTCAGAACAACACTTTTAAAAAGTAGGTCAAAGGCTTCCTGATAATCGACAGCTTTTTTCTCCAAAGCATTTCCCGCTGAAGGGCCTTGGGTATTATTGACCAAAATATCCACGGAATTGCTTTCGAAATAATCCGAAATGACTTTTTTGTATCCTTCATAATCCGAAAAATCGACGACTAGATAGTGGTGTTCTTGGCCTTGGCCGGTTGGCAGAGTTGCAACAATACTTTTCAATTTGTCTTCACTTCGTGACATCAATGTAACACTGGCACCAGTTTCGGCCAATTGTTGTGCAATGGCCTTTCCGATACCGCCACTGCTTCCGCCGACTAGGACTTTTCTGTTTTTTAGTGATATGTTCATGACATCGCTTTAGATGTTCACGAATATACCGAGAATACCCACCAAAGAAAAGACCCCAAAGGTTTTCAAAACCTTTGGGGTCTTAATAAATTCATAGCAATCTATATTTATTCCTGCCAAATGGAAATCCGAAATTTCTACTTGGTCTTTTCCCCCATGCCTTCGTTAAAATTTATCGCCGTAGCTGAGGCTATGCCGAAAAATTTTGCCTTGGCATGAGAAAAAAGCCCCGCCTTGATTCTCCCGAATTTCCATTTGGCACGAGTATAAATGGTCGAGTCTGGGCTTGTTTTTGGAATTTTATTTCCAATCAACGATTACGAATTCGCAGCGTCTGTTGATCTCATGCTGCTCTTCGGTGCATGATTCTTCGGTCTTACATTTAACGATTGTCAGGGTCTCACCATAACCCTTTGGTGTTAACCTCTTTTTATCGATACCGCTTTCTACAAGATATTCCACCACGGAATTAGATCGTTTTTGAGAAAGCTCTTCGTTGTACTTATCGTTTCCTCGAATATCGGTATGCGTACCGATTTCAAGCTCCATACCCGGATGTTTCTTTAAAATACCAGCTATTTTATCCAGGGTCTCTTTCGATTTCAATCGAATGTACCAGAGATCGTAGTCGAAATGGATTTTGGGCTCGGCCTTGATGACGAGACGTTTGCCTTGTCGCTCTATAAGAGGCTCTTTTTCAATGGCTTTTTCTACTCGTTCTTTATGTTCTTTTTCCGCTTTTTCCTTTGCCTTTATTTCTTCTTGCTTTTTTCTTTTCACTTCCTTGATGCGCTCTTCTTCAGCCAGGGCGGCAAGTTTTTTTTCTTCTTCTTTGGCCTTGCCTAAAGCAATTGCTTCTTGCTTGTCTATTTCGGCAAAAGTTATCAATTCCAGAGAACCGTCTTTGATGCTACTGCGCTCTTTATCGGTCACGACCTTTTTCGAGTTTTCCTGGTAATCGGTTTTCTTGCTGACGACCGTATATTCGGTTTCACAAGTTGCCGTGAATTTGAACTCCGCTTTTTCAGATGCGGTCTGTGTTTCAATGATGGTTCCTTCGCTATCTACCAGATTTACCTCCGCAAAAGGAATGATTTCTTTGGTCGTTTTGTCGGTTATGATCCCGGCAATATATTGCTTACAGTCTTCGATGACCAATGGCTTGGTTTCTAAAAAGCGATAAATATCGTCGCTGCCTTTTCCGTCTGGTCTGTTCGATGCGAAGAATCCTTCTTTGGCACTTTGATTCATGCTGAACGAAAAATCATCGTAACCGGTGTTCAAAGGCTTTCCGACATTATCGGGTTTTTGATATTTCCCGTTTTGAGATTTTGAAACGAATACATCCAACAATCCGAAACCGGCATGGCCGTTCGATGAAAAATAAAGATTGTTCGATTCATCTACGAACGGGAACTGCTCTTTCCTTTCCGTATTGATTTCCTTGCCAAGATTTTGTGGCTCCCCGTATTCGCTGTTGGCACTTATCGAAACGGAGTACAAATCCAACGAACCAAATCCGCCAGGTCTGTCCGAAGCAAAATATAATGTACTTTCAGAAGCATCCAAAGCAGGGTGCTCCGTAGAAAAGTCATCTCCATTGAACGGTAGTTCGGTAATATTCTGCCATTTGTTTTTCTCCCATGTGGCCCTATAGATTTTTAATCTAGAGATTTTATCGCCATCGGTTCCCCTTTTTCCCTTAAGGTAATTGTTTCGCGTAAAATAAATGGTCTGGCCGTCTTTGGTAATGGCGAAGGTTGCCTCATGCATCTTCGTATTTATGGAGGAGGAAAAGTCCGTACTTATACTATCTCCCAAAGCCAACTGATTCATCGGGTGCGTATACATATCAAGGTAGTTCTGATTGTTCCACCTATATTTTTTCGCGTTCAATGGAATGTTCGTCTTTTTGGCCGCGGCATAGACAACGTTGCTGTCTACTTTCATGGCACCAAATTCAGAGTCTCCGGTATTCAAAGCCAAATTTACTAGTGAATAGCGATCCCCAATGGCATCGACATTCTCTAAATGCTTCAAATGTTGCTGTAATATCTTAACACGACCCGTATCATTTTTAGAGGAGTAGTAATCCATCAAGATTTCAGTTGCTTCTTCATACTCGCCAATGGCCTTCAAGGTCTGGCTATACTTGAAAAAGTAACTTTCATCCAGGTTTTCGCCATAGACAGAAGTCAAGTAAGAATACCACTTTGCGGCATTGGGCAATTGATAGGTATTGTAATAGCTATCGGCTAGATTTTTTACGACTACAGAGCTTTTGTTGGTCTTTGCCAATTCCTCATAAAGTGGAATGGCATCGGTATAAAAAGCACGATCAAAATAGGTATTGGCACGTTTCAGGTCATCTTGTGCAAAAGTCGATTGTGCACAAACGAGAAACAATAATGTATATATGATTTTCTTCATGGCTTGTTTTCTAGTAGAATCTTGGAGATTTGTCATAGCCCTTGTTAAGACCCAACAGATCAAGGTCGAAAAGAACGAATATTTCATGTGAACCGGCGCTAAAGTCACTAAGGTTCGATAAGGTGTAATCGTATGCATAGCCAATACGAAGCGAAGGAAGCACCGTCATATTGAACATGGCACTTACCGAATCTTCCAATCTATAAGAGGCCCCGATTTCAAATCGATTGTTGACCAATACGTTCAATGACCCGTCTACCGTAAGCGGCGATCCTTTTACGATTTTCGACATGACCGAAGGTTTAAGCTTGAAGTTGTCGCTTAGCTCGAATACGTAGCCAGCAGTCGCGAAAACATGCATCTCTTCGGAACCAAGACCGATAACCCCATTTTGGTTGTCCAAATATTTGGAGGATAATAAATTCGGAATCGACAATCCCGCATAAAAATTCTGCCGATTATAGAAAGCACCTATCCCGATATTCGGGAAACTGGAATTCAAATTTTCATTGAACACCGGATCATCTTGCAATTCTGGAAGTCTGAATCCCGTAAAATCGGTTTCAAAATTCGTGATACCGGCTTTGAGGCCTAATGACAGATTGCTAACATCATCTAACTTTAAAATATAGGCAAAATCGACATAAAGGTTATTCTCCTTCACGGCACCATCCCCGATGTTATCGGTAATCAAAGACAGTCCCGTTTCGATTTTTTCGTTTACCGGAATGTGTGCGAAAAATGTCAGGGTAGATGGTCCACCAACGGCACTGACCCATTGTGAACGGTAAAGGGTACCGAAATTCAATCTGCCCAAATCATTGGTCGTGTATGCAGGGTTGACAACACTCATGTTGTACATGTACTGCGTGTATTGTGGATCCTGCTGGGCTCGAAGCACAAATTGTACGCAGAACAGGAATATACTTATATATACGGTTTTTTTCATCTTAGCTGAAGTATATGGTGGGTATGACTATCGATTTAGGTACAATCGGCCCTGAACTGGTTCGAAGCCATCTTTATTATAGTTTATGATGTAATAATAGACACCGTTAGGAGCTACCCCTCTACCGTTATTGCCATCCCAAGAATGTCTATTGATATCCCCCATAAATAATGACGTGCCATAACGGTTGAGTATTTCCAAAGTGAATTCCGGGAATATGATTTCTATATTCGGAACAAAGAATGTGTCGTTTCGACCATCCCCATTAGGAGAAAATCCATCTGGGATGAAAAAGTCATAAGTCTCAGGATCGCAATTCGTTAAATCGACGGTGACGGCAACCCTGTCAGGAAGTATACAGCCGGTATTCGGGTCATAGGTTTCCGCATAATAGGTTGTGCCTCCTACCAATATCACGGTATCATCGAGTGCGGCACCGTCTTGTGGCTGATCGTACCATAGTACATCAAAGCTGGTCACATTTTCTATTTCTCTGAGTTGTGCTACGGTAGGTTGGTCCAACGCGCAGAGATCGAGAGACATAAATTGCAACGATGCCGATTCAACGGCAACTACGGTCGGCGTTATTTCTACCCGGTTCGTACTTTCGCATCCACCGACATAGGAGTAAGTGGCAAAATAGCTTGTAGCATCCACTAGGGCTGTAGAGAGGTCTAAGGCAGTACCACCTGTTGCCATATCATACCATACCACGGTTTCGCCGTTGGGTGCATCGACCGAAAGTTCGGCGACAGTCGGATTGTCGGATCCACAAAAAACCGGAGCGGCTTCTGAAGTCGTCGGATCAGCTGGGGCAATAAGTGCTACGCTCACTTGGGTTCTAACTGCCACGATACAGCTATTCGATGAATCGGTACTGCTCAGCCAATAATCTTCGCCATCGGCCAAAACTGTCGTGGCCGATAATTGCGCACTGCTGGTTTCGGTGTCAAAATAGGCGACATTGCCCGTTGTGGCGACCACGATGTCGGCCAAGGTAGGCCCGGACGCGGTAAAGAGATTTGTGCAAAAAGTTTGGTTGGCATCGGCCTGAATTGTTGGCGGGCCATTAATATCTATAATACCAAAAGTAGTTTGAGGGGTATTGTTCAGATCACATATTTCAATGCCTGTGGCGTTTGTAATTCTTGTAACTACCAAATCCATGGTTTCATTGACCGGTATCTGGCCAGGCAAGGTCATTGTAAAGCTTCCTGAGCCATTGTTCATTGTGGCGCCGCTGGCAGTCAAGTTGTAAACGCCGTTACTGGCGGTTACCGTATAATCAATGTCATAGGTTCCGTTGGGCAAAAGGTTTTCGTTATAATTGACATTGACGTTGTACGGAGAACCTTGACAGTAATCTGCCCCTGAAATCGATGCATTGAAAGTCGCTCGAATACGGATCGAAGCAGATACCATTGCAATATCACATACCAGGTTTGTTGGTATTATTTCGTAATCATAGGTGTAGGTTCCGGTACCGGAAGTATTGTAAAGATCTTGTATATCAATAAATTGGCTTGGTAGGTCAACATCATTTTGGCTCCATGTACCATTTGAGTCCTCGCCGGTCAAAAGATCGCCGAGATTAAAGCTCGTCAAGCCTGACAAATCATCTTCCGCACATAGTTCAAGGGTAGTTGGCGTACCTACTACGGGCACTCTGTGCACCTCAAGAATGACAATTGCTTCTCTACTGGGGCAGATTCCTACCGCGGGAACGGTATATCTAAAAGTATATTCACCCGGCGTTACTTGGCTCGCATCGAAGATGTTGTTGGTCAAGAACCCCGTAGGCGCATCTTCTGACCAAACACCGTTAATATCTTGAACCTGACCGGCTTGGTTACTTCCCAAGAAGCTATAAAGGTTAACATCGTTCTCATTATTACAAGCGTTCGCGCCACCATCGATATTATCTTGTCCGGGATAACCACCCAACTCAATGGTTACAATCGCAGATTCGCCACAGGCTGTGTTAGTGTATTCGAATTCATGTAAACCTGAGCTGTATATTTGCCAGAGATCAAGTTCTCCCGTTGCCTCGTCTAGGGCATTGGAATTTGCAGAAGCGACAGCGGTCCAGGTTCCCCCTGCTATTGGAGTACCCCCTAATTGGGCAAAAAGGCCATAAGTTGTATTCGCGTTATCTTGTTCTTTATTACATATCGTCACGGTATTATCGGTACCTGCGCATTGTGCGTTCACTTGAGAGAAACTCAGGAAAAAGAAGAATACCGACAGAACGAACATCGATTTATTGAAATTCCGATAGGTCATTGTATTTTTTGGTTTATAGTTATACAGCTTAGGAGCGAACAAAAGTAGAGTCCGTGTACTTTGTGCTAAAAAGAATGTTGTGAAACGATAGAAAAGAGGGGTGAATTTTACTATAATTGTTAAAAAGAGGTCTGAAAAGTGCATTTCATCGATATTTTCGAAATTTATATCGCCTTTCTCCGATGAAAGACGATAATTAGGTCAAGCGAAAACATTGTTCCCAATCCCTATCTTTGTGCATTAAATTCTCTGAATGAAAATCCATTTTATTGCCATTGGTGGCAGTGCAATGCACAATTTGGCCTTGGCACTTGAGCATAAAGGTTATACCATTACAGGAAGTGACGATGTTATTTTTGAACCCTCTAAATCCCGTTTGGCGGATAAAGGATTGCTTCCCGAGTCATTTGGGTGGTTTCCCGAAAAAATACATACGGGTCTAGATGCGGTCATTCTCGGTATGCACGCCAAACCCGATAATACCGAATTGTTGAAAGCCCAGGAACTGGATGTTAAGATGTACTCCTATCCAGAATTCCTATATGAGCAATCAAAAAATAAGACTCGGGTAGTTATTGGAGGAAGCCATGGGAAGACAACGATAACTTCCATGATATTGCATGTATTGGGCTATCACAATCGTAAGGTCGATTACATGGTCGGGGCGCAGCTAGAAGGTTTCGAGCGGATGGTACATTTGACCGAGGAGAATGATTTTATTGTTTTGGAAGGAGATGAGTATTTGTCCTCTCCGCTAGATAGACGTCCGAAGTTCCATTTATATAAGCCCAATATTGCTTTGCTAAGCGGAATAGCCTGGGACCACATCAATGTATTCCCCACTTTTGAAAATTATGTTGAACAGTTTCAAATTTTTGTGGATAGCATCGTCAAAGGCGGAAGTATTACCTATAATGAGGAAGACCCTGAGGTAAAGAGAGTGGTAGGGGCATCTGAGAATTCCGTGCGAAAATTACCTTATTCTACTCCCGAATATTCCGTTGAAAACGGACGGGCTCTCTTAAAAACTCCCGAAGGTCCAATGCCGATCGAAGTATTTGGGAAACATAATTTGAACAATCTTGCGGGAGCAAAATGGATCTGTCAAAATATGGGCGTTGACGAAGACGATTTCTATGAAGCGATCGCTACTTTTAAGGGAGCTTCAAAGCGCCTCGAAAAGATAGCCGAAAGTAATTCGTGCGTTGTCTATAAAGACTTTGCCCATTCGCCGAGCAAAGTAGCAGCTACCACTCGGGCCGTAAAAGAACAATACCCCAATCGTAAATTGATAGCTTGTTTAGAACTGCATACCTATAGTAGTTTTAATCCTGAATTCTTGAAGGAATATAAGGGAGCATTAGATGCCGCCGATGTGGCTATAGTATTTTTTCTACCTGAATCCGTTAAAATCAAAAAGTTAAAAGAGGTTACCCCGGCGCAGATTTTAACTGCCTTTCAACGAAATGATTTGAAAATTTTCGCGGATACTTCGGCTTTCAAGGATTTTATTTTTCGGCAAGAGTACGATAACTCGGTCTTGCTCATGATGAGTTCTGGTAATTATGGAGGGCTCGATTTAAACGAAATTAAAACCCTAATAGAGTAATTTGTTTCATAGTGACTGTGTTTCAATCCTTTTGATTAAAATATATAACTGAACGGTAAAGTAATAAAACACTACATAATCAAATAACTATTTTTAACGGATGCAAGAAAAGTCGACATCTTTTTCAATAAAACATTGGTCCGACGATGATAAGCCTAGGGAAAAATTGGTCCACAAGGGCGAGTCCGTGCTTTCTGATGCCGAACTAATCGCCATATTGATCGGCTCTGGAAGTAGAAGTGAAAGTGCCGTCGAGCTTTCGAAACGTATTTTGGCATCGGTGAACAACAATCTCAACGAATTGGGCAAACTTTCCATCAAGCAATTGATGCTGTTCAAAGGGATAGGGGAGGCGAAAGCCGTAACTATCGCCGCAGCATTGGAAATAGGCAGGCGAAGAAGAGGGGAAGAGGCTTTGAAAATCACTAAAATCGGAAGTAGTCGCGATGCCTTTGAACTTTTAAGGCCTATTATTGGAGAGCTGCAACATGAAGAATTTTGGATTTTGTATCTGAACAACGCCAATAAAGTTTTACACAGTTCTCAATTGAGCAAGGGAGGCTTGACAGGTACTTTGGTAGATGTACGAATTGTTATGAAAGAAGCTTTGCAACTGGGTGCCGTTGCCTTGGTTTTGGCACATAATCACCCATCGGGTACCCTAAAACCAAGCAAGGCCGATAGGGAAGTAACCCAAAAGCTTAAATCGGCATCTGAAGCTCTTGATATAAAAGTTCTTGACCATTTAATCGTTACTCAAAGAGATTACTATAGTTTTGCCGACGAAGGTCTTTTATAAGAAGTGTGCAATGGTCAGTGGCAGTTGGCAGTAAAAATAAATATCTTCGTATTTAAATTTGCGCCAAGGGTCAAAACGAGTTCGATTAATAATCTAGATGGTGCATTAAGTAAAACGGTGAAAATCATTGATCTGTTATTTCGATAGGGCGAAGTATGGGCGACGAGAAATCCCGACAGGTTGAGATTCCTCCTCATAAGCTACGCTTAGGTATTTTCAATCAAGAAATATTTTGATTTCAATAACGTTCGGAATGACAATTTTTTCAAAGAAATAAACATAACGTATCGATATACAAATACATATTAATCGAACT
>QIJL01000628.1 GCA_003232435.1 Flavobacteriales bacterium
TATTAATTTCTTCAGTTATCTTAATGTTTGGAGGAATTTCATTGATTTTTTCGAGGAATTCTGAAGATTCCTTTTTTAACAATTCAATTCCCATTTTATATTCACTTTTGTTCATTTGTAATTTTGTTCTTGAATTCAGGAATTTGTTTCCGCATTGTCGCCAACTCGTTATATGTACACAAATATAGTCGTTTATCCATTTTTACTTCCTGATTAAAGCACATTCGGCTAGTTTTTATCTCTTTTCACAAACCTTCCTCTGAACACACCTTAAACCCTTTGGACATAAAAGTTTTCCCTATATTTAACTTGACAAACTAATGATAGCTAAAATGTATAAAAAACTACTCTTCGTTGCGCTGTTCTTTGCAGCCCTTTCACTGTTTCCACAAGATTTCAATATGGAGCTCTTCCAAGACCTAAAACCCAGAAATATCGGCCCTGGTGGTATGAGCGGGCGGGTCACGGCCATTGATGTGGTCAACTCGAATCCTGATGTGATGTACGTGGGTACGGCATCTGGCGGCTTGTGGAAATCGACTTCGGGCGGTATTAAATGGGAGCCCATTTTCGACAAGGAAGTGACTGCCTCCATTGGAGCTTTGGCCATACAACAATCGAACCCATCCGTAATCTGGGTCGGTACGGGAGAAGGTAATCCGAGAAATAGCCTAAATGGCGGCTTTGGCATCTTTAAATCGTTGGATGGCGGCAAAAACTGGAAAGCGATGGGCCTCGAAAATACGAGGCATATTCATCGGGTCGTCATTGATCCAACAAATCCGAATGTGGTGTATGCGGCAGCCATTGGTTCACCTTGGGGAGAACATCCTGAGCGCGGAATTTTCAAAACTACCAATGGTGGAGAGACTTGGGAGAAAATCCTATTTGTAAATAATAAGACGGGAGCGGCCGATCTGGTCATGGATCCCAGCAATCCGAATAAATTAATTGCCGCGATGTGGGAACACAAAAGAGATCCTTGGTTCTTTAATTCCGGTGGCACAGGTAGTGGCCTGCACATTACCCATGACGGCGGAAAAACCTGGAAAAAAGTCACTCCAGAAGATGGTTTCCCAAAAGGAAATCTAGGTAGAATGGGCATCGCCATCGCAAAGAACAAACCGAACGTGGTCTATGCCTTGGTCGAAGCAAAAAAGAATGCCCTGTACCGCTCCGACGACGGTGGCTTTAAATGGAAAAAGGTCAATGACAAGGCCGATATCGGTAATCGGCCATTTTATTATTGCGAAATCTATGTTGATCCCCAAAATGAGAATAGGGTGTATTCGGTGTTCACTTTTGTAAATGTCTCTGAAGATGGCGGTAAAAACTTTAAACAATTGATGAACGCCTATGGGGGCGATGTGACCAATGGCGTACACCCCGACCATCATGCCCTGTGGATACACCCTGAGAATGGTCAATTCATGATCGACGGCAATGATGGGGGTATGAACATTTCAAGGGACGGTGGAAAAACCTGGCGCTTTATCGGTAATTTGCCCGTCGCCCAGTTTTATCATATCAATGCCGATAACGACCACCCCTATAATGTGTACGGGGGAATGCAGGACAATGGGTCTTGGCGAGGTCCCGCCTATGTTTGGAAGGCTCAAGGGATTCGCAATAGTTATTGGCAGGAAATTTCATTCGGGGATGGCTTTGATGTGGTACCGGATAAAGATGATTCCCGATATGGGTATACGATGAGCCAACAAGGTTATGTGCAACGCTACGATTGGAAAACGGGGAATAATTATATGGTGCGCCCTACTCCGCCCGACCCGACCACAAAACTTCGTTTCAACTGGAACGCAGCTATTGGCCAAGATCCTTTTGACAATAATACCGCTTACTTCGGAAGTCAATTCGTTCACAAAACAACGGATAAAGGTTTGACATGGGAGGTTATTTCCCCTGACTTGACAACGAACGACCCCGAAAAACAAAAGCAGACCGAAAGTGGTGGGTTGAACATCGATGCGACGGGTGCTGAAAATTATACGACGATTTTAGTGGTCGAACCTTCCCCTGTTGAAAAAGATATGCTTTGGGCGGGCACTGATGACGGCCAGGTACATTATACTCAAAATGGAGGTGCAGATTGGATCGATGTGACCCAAAATATAAAAGGCATGGCGGCAGGAAGTTGGATTCCGCAAATAAAAGCCTCCAACAAAAACAAAGGCGAAGCATTGTTGATCGCCAACGATTATCGCAGGTTCAACTATACGCCCTACGCCTATCGTACCAAGGACTACGGAAAAACCTGGGAGCGAATTGTCGATGGCAACGATGTCAAAAGTTTTGCTTTGAGTATTGTCGAGGATATTGAAAATCCGAATCTCATGTTCTTGGGCACCGACGACGGTCTCTATATTTCATTCAACGCAGGGGGCAATTGGCAAAAATGGGGCGAGGGGTATCCGACTGTACCAACAATGGATTTGGTAGTTCATCCTAGAGAGCATGATCTTGTGATTGGCACCTTCGGAAGGGCAGCCTGGGTTTTGGATGATATTCGTCCGCTGAGGATTTTGGCATCCGATAAGACATTCCTTCAGAAGGAAGTAAAATTATTCCCCTCCCCGACTGCCTATCAAACGGCCTACCAGCAACCTACCGGAAGTCGTTTTGGTGGCGACGCACTTTACAATGCCGAGAATAGAAAATATGGCGCGATGATCACCTACTATTTAAAAGAAGGTAAAGATCCACTCAAGAAACCTGAAAAGAAAGAGGAGGGGGATGATGACGAAGAAAAAGAAGACATTGCATCAGAAGACAAAGATGAAAAAGATGGAGTGGTCAAAAAAGATTCCGTTCAGTTTCAATTTTATGATGTAGATAGGCTTATTCGGACCCTAAAATACAAGACTCCCGAAAAGGCGGGCTTCCATAGAATTTATTGGAATATGGATGAAAAAGGCGCAGATAGACCTTCCCGAAAAATCAGTAAAAGCAAAAAAGAAAGCAGCGGTGTATCCGTAAAGCCCGGAACTTATAAAGTCAAAATCACGCATGGCACAACAACCGACGAGACCACTATCGAGGTTAAATCGGATCCTAGATTAGAAGTTTCAATGGCATCGATAAATGAGACCTATGATGTTGGCCAAAAAATCGAAGGCTATCAACAGACCACGGCCGACGCCGTAAAGCAACTTGTCGAAAGTAAAAATGTGGCCAAAAAGTATCAAAAAGAATTAAAGGAGCTAGACAAGGAAAAATACAAGGATCAGATCAAGTCTTCAAAAGATATTGTCAAAGAAATCGATTCTGTGATAGCCATTTATATCGGTAAGGAAGATAAGCGACAAGGGCTTACCAGAAGCACCGATATGAACGTTGCACGGCGTATTCAAATGGCCAGTAGATATGTCGGTAGCCGGCAATCGGGTCTTACCGAAACCGAAAAAAGGCTTATCCGATTTGCCGAGGAAGACTTGAAAAAAGCATTGGGCAAAACCAATTCGTTCTTTAACGACAAGTGGAAAGCCTATCGTGAGACAATTGAAAAAGCACAGGCCTCGCCATTTAAAGAAACGAAGAGTTTTAGTATGAATTAAAAAGAAGGATGTTCGATGCGCGAAACTCGATGTACTTTGACATCGAGCCTCGAGCATCTAGCACCAAACAATAACCATCGATAAAAACAATAATCATGAAGAAACTAGTAGCATTACTCGCAATCGCCCTGATTTGGGGGTGCAAAGAAGACAAACCGAAAGAACCCACTATCGCCGAAACGATGAAAACATATACCATCGAGCAGATGATGGATAATGAGGCCATTGGTGGTGGCAGCTTTTCGCCAGACAATTCGAAGTTGTTGATCTCTAGCAATCGCTCGGGAATTTATAATATGTATACCGTGCCGATGATGGGCGGGGAAATGACTCCGGTTACAGAATCCGATAGTTCTTCTGTATTCGGAATCGCTTATTTTCCGAAAGATGAGCGAATGCTTTTCCGAATGGATGGAAACGGCGATGAAATCTACCACATCTATTTAAGGGATACCGACGGAAGCCATAAAGACCTGACCCCATTTGAAGGCAAACGAGCAAGTTTCTCAGGATGGACAAAAGACAAAAACAGTTTTCTGTATTCATCGAACAAGCGAGACGAACGCTATTCCGATCTTTACGAAATGGACTTAGAAAGCCTGAACTCTAAACTAGTATACCAAAACAATGATGGGTACTTTATCGGCGGACTTTCAGACGATAAAAAATATTTATCCCTCATTAAGCCCATAAACACAAACGATTCAGATTTGTTCTTGTATGACATGGAGACTAGATCTTTGACCAAGATCAACGAAAATCAAAGTGCCAATAGACCTGCTGATTACTCCCCTGATGGTAAATCTTTATACTACACCTCGGATGATGGAAGCGAATTTGCCCAATTGATGAAATACGATATTGTCAATAAGACCAATGAAAAAGTAATGGAGAAAAACTGGGATATCTGGGGCACCTATTTTACCGAAAACGACAAATATCAAGTTACCTATATTAATGAAGATGCTAAAAACGTCATCGAGGTAAAAGATGTGGCTTCTGGAGAAAATATAGATTTGCCTTCCTTTGATGGAATGGATATTACCAACGTTGGATTTTCCCGTGATGAAAAACTGATGCGATTTTATGCCGGCGGTTCGCACACACCTTCGAATCTTTATGTTTATGATTTGGAGACCAAAAAACAAACAAAGCTGACCGATGTTCTGAACGACGAAATTCAAGCTCAAGATTTGGTCAACGCCGAGGTAATCCGCTATAAATCTTTTGACGGGCTGGAAATTCCTGCAATTTACTACAAACCGCATCAAGCATCTGCCGAAACAAAAGTGCCGGCATTGGTTTGGGTACATGGCGGACCAGGTGGTCAGTCACGTCAAAATTTCAGTTCATTGATTCAATATATGGTCAATCACGGTTATGCGGTTTTGGCCGTAAATAATCGCGGAAGCAGCGGGTATGGAAAAACATTTTTTCAAATGGACGACCTCAATCATGGCGATAAGGATCTGAAAGATTGTGTTGAAGGAAAAAATTGGTTGGCACAACAACCAGAAATCGATGCCGAAAAAATCGGAATTATCGGCGGATCTTATGGAGGCTATATGACCATGGCGGCATTGACCTATACCCCAGAAGAGTTCGATGTCGGCGTCAATCTTTTTGGTGTGACCAACTGGATCCGTACGCTAAGAAGCATTCCACCATGGTGGGAAGCCCAAAAAGACGCACTTTATAAAGAATTGGGCGATCCCAATAGTGCTGATTCAGTAAGGCTAAGGGCTATTTCGCCATTGTTCCATACAGATAAAGTGACCAAACCTTTAATTGTTCTTCAAGGCTCTAAAGACCCGAGGGTCTTGCAGGTCGAGTCCGATGAAATAGTTGCCGGAGTAAAGAAAAATGGTGTTCCGGTAGAATATGTGCTTTTCGAGGATGAAGGCCACGGATTCGTAAAAAAAGAAAACCAGATAAAAGCGTATAGCGAAGTATTGAAGTTTTTGGATGTTTATTTAAAAGGAGACAAAGGCACCCCGATTGAAGATGGGGAGGGCGAAAAGGAAGTGGAGTCCTAGGTAAAATTCGAAGGCTAAATAATATTCCTATCCCGATCTGTGGGATAGGAATATTATTTTTTTCGACAGATTCCGTGGTCGTTGGATTTTTACAATTGAACTCGTTTAAACTAAAAGGCAAGACTATGAATCTTCAAAAAGTTGAATTTCAGAATAAGGAAGGCCAAACATTAGTAGGAAGATTGGAGTTGCCCGTTGACCGCCACCCGCATAACTTTGCTATTTTCGCCCATTGCTTTACCTGCAATAAAAATTTGGTAGCAGTAAAAAATATAGGAAGGGCTCTGACTTCAAACGGTTTTGGTGTATTGCGATTCGATTTTACCGGACTTGGAGAAAGCGAAGGGGATTTTGAGGACACTAATTTCTCAGGTAATGTTGAAGACTTAATTGCAGCCGCCGACCATCTAAGTAAAACCCAAAAACCCCCTACCCTACTCATAGGGCATTCGCTGGGCGGTGCTGCCGTGCTTTTTGCCGCTGGTGATATTCCATCGATAAAAGCTGTGGCTACGATAGGGGCACCATCGAATCTCGTTCATGTAAAGCATCTGTTCAAAAGTAATTTGAAGGAAATCGAAGCTAGTGGCAAAGCCAAGGTCAATCTCAGTGGTAGGGATTTTACCATCAAAAAGCAATTTCTGGATGATCTCGAATCGAAATCCTTGCCAGAGACAGCAAAACAGTTGCGAAAAGCATTGTTGATTCTACATTCCCCCCAAGATGATACCGTAGGCATCAAAAACGCGGAGGAAATCTATGTGGCGGCCCATCATCCGAAAAGTTTCGTGTCGCTGGACGGCGCCGATCATTTGTTGATGAACAAAAGAGATTCGATCTATGCAGGGGAGGTCATTGCAGGCTGGGCGAAGCGATATGTAGAACTTCCTGATGAGGAGCAATTAAAGACCAAACACCAAGTGGTGGCAAGTCTCGATAAAGAAGATGGTTTTACCACTGCCATGAAAACTGGTAATCATTATATGGTCGCTGATGAACCAACAAGTTATGGCGGAAATGATTTCGGTCCATCGCCCTATGAATTGGTTTCCGCTGGACTTTCAGCTTGTACTGCCATGACCGTTCAAATGTATGTAAAACGAAAAGGTTGGCCATTGGAAAACATTGAGGTTCATATTTCCTATGGAAAATCGCATGCCCAAGATTGCGAGGATTGTGAAACTGACAGCGCTAAAATCAATACCTTCCACAGGGAAATAAAACTAATCGGGAATCTCGACGAAAAACAAACGAACCGAATATTGCAAATTGCGGACAAATGCCCGGTACACAAGACCCTTCATAGCGAAACTCAGGTAATCACAAAATTGATTGACTAAGTACAAATGTTTTGGTCGTATGGTTTGAAATTGAGAAAGTAGGAATTAAAAAACCAATTGTTGAAAAGTAAAGTCTTTGAAATAACAATTACAGGGAAATATTATTCACTACTACTTCCTGAAGAAATCGTTTTACCTTTTCTCGAAAAGAACCTAAGAAGAGTAAAGGTTATGGCTTCCTTCAAGAGGAAAGAACTCTCCTTCCATGGAGCCATCCAAAAAAGAAGTGGTAGTTATTATATGATGTTCGGCAAGCGCTATCAAAAGGAATTGGGCGTTCTTCCGAACGATTATTTTCAAATGCAATTTTTTGAGGACACCTCAAAATATGGAGTTGAAATGCCAGAAGAGCTTGAAGCTGTGTTGCTTAGTGATTATGAAGCAAATGAAATCTTCGAATCGTTCACTGTAGGAAAAAAGCGTGGGATTATTTATGCCATTTTAGGGTACAAAAATCCGCAAACGCGAATCGACAAATCCATATTAATTTGTG
The DNA here is from genome assembly GCA_003232435.1 of Flavobacteriales bacterium. Taxonomy (GTDB): domain Bacteria; phylum Bacteroidota; class Bacteroidia; order Flavobacteriales; family Flavobacteriaceae; genus Aurantibacter_A. The sequence continues at coordinate 7,442 of QIJL01000628.1, forward strand.
AAAACCTGAAAAAGGGTGTCAGAAAAAATCCTGAATTGCTAAAATCATTTTAGGCCTGGTTTGACATGACCTTAAATATTGTGTAACTTTCTCGATTATTTATGAACGGATTCCCGCCTTCGCGGGAATGAAAATAAAAGAACATATTTATGAAAACAATAAAATTGGCCCTACTTGGGCTTGTACTGATGGCATCCTACAATTGCAAGGAAACCAAAAAAAAAGGCAAAGAGAATATCGAGGAAGTCGAAGTGGTTTCCTCTGAAAAATTCAGTCTGGTACAAGATTCCATTAAAGTAAGCTTCGTTGCCTATAAAACTTCAGAAAAATTACCGGTGGGCGGCCAGTTTACGAAAATAAATATTATCAATAGTGATTCGGGCACCACCGCTATGGATGCCTTGAACGGAACAACTTTTTCCATTCCGGTCAGTAGTTTGTTTACGAATGACGCCACCGAAACGAGAGACCCCAAGATCATCGAGTTCTTTTTTGAAGCAATGGAAAACACCGCACTTATTTCCGGGGTTTTTAAGGTGTCGGATGATAAAAAGTGTTCTATTGAGATAACCTTGAACGGTAAGACCGCAAACATTCCGCTAGAATCTGAAATGACATCTGACAATACCTATACATTCAACGGCGTAATGAATCTTGAAAATTGGGATGCTCTTGCCGCAGTTGCCTCTTTAAACAAAGCATGCGAAGCGTTGCATACCGGTAAAGACGGTGTCAGTAAAACTTGGAACGACTGCAAAAAGACGAATGATCAAAGGTGTCGATGATTTTAAATTCCGACCCCGAGCGAGCGTAGAGACTTAGATAGTTCGCTCAGTGATTATTTATATGAAAAAAAAATCAAAAGCCACCTTGTGTGGTTTTTTTAGTTCCATAAAAGGTTAATTGACGAGAATACTAAAAAAGACCAAGAATAAGACACTCTTAGTGAAAGTTTTATGTTGGGATAAAAACGTCCCGTAAAACGACCGATTTATAATACTCTCTGTTACAGTTTTAGTTTCTAGATTCAAAAAATTGATAGAATACCAAAATGTTCCTTTCCCCTAAATTGAAAAATACGGATATACCTTAGTTCGATTCATCTTTAAATGTTGCAAAACCTCAAAGTTTGAGGTTCATCATAATTTCGTGTGTGCCGTTGTCAAGGTTCCTGACTGGACTTTCAAAAGCAACTTCATAAGCATATCCTATTTCAAACCAATTCTTAGCCTTAAATATGAACAAACCGCTGATACTTTCATTCAAGCGATAGGCAGCGCCTAGTTCAAATCGTTTATTTAATTCCAAAAGTGCTGTCAAATCCAATGATAATGGTGAAGCATCAACATATCGTAACAAAACACTCGGCTTAAGGACAAGGTCACTATTTAGGTTAATATTATAACCTCCAGCCAAGTACATATGCATCCTATTTACGCCCAACCTGGCCAACCCATCGTCAAATTCGAGCCTATCAGGAGTCAAAATTTTAGGTACTGAAAATGCGATAAAATACGCATCGTTCTTTAAATAGGCACCGATTCCAAAATTCATGTTGAATCGCCCGTTTATATCCATCAAAGAGGGATCTTGTTGTATTCCATAGGTGGTGAGCCCTGCCGTATTGGCATCGTACGAATTGAACCCAGCCTTGAGGCCGAAAAAGAAGTCATGACGTTCATTCAACTTTAACTTATATGAAAAATCCAAGGCCATTGAAGTTTGGTTTTCAATAAAGGTCCTATCATTGATAATAGATACTCCCAAACCAACATTTTTGTGCATTGGGGTGCTGAAAATAAAACTTTGAGTTTCGGGAGCACCTTCAATACTGGCCCACTGACTTCTTATGTTTACTCCAACATCCGTCGTTTTATTTGCCCCTGCGAATGCGGGGTTTATCAAGGTCATGTTGTATCTGTAGAAGGTATAATTGGGATCCTGTTGAGCCGCAAGCCCTGCGACGAATAACATTAGTATACTGGTAATATATAAATTTGTGACTTTCATTTTTACTTTTTTAATAATTGATAAATAACCAACCTTTCAGGGGTGCTGTTCCGTTCCCCAAATTGATGATATACATGTACGAACCAGGGGGCAGCTTATCGGTATTGGAGCTATAATTGCCTTTCCAATCATTTTGATAATTCATAGCTGCGAACACTTCATGGCCCCATCGGTTATATACTCTAACAACAGAATTTGGATAATTGTCAATACCCGGGATAACCCAACCATCATTTATCCCATCTCCGTTAGGCGTAAAGGCCTCTGCCGGGACAAGGGCAGGTTGACTGGTCTGTGTTAAGTTTTCTTCAGAATCAACAACCCCATCATTATCGTCATCCGTATCTATACTATCCGGTATTCCATCTCCATCATTATCATTTGGAAAGCTATCTGCATTTTTTGTATTTGTTCCCTCTGCATCTTCGATGGCATCTGAATACCCGTCTCCATCATCATCGGTATCGGCATTATCGCCTGTACCATCATTATCTGTATCAGTATCTTCGGCTGCATCCAAAGGGAATGCATCTTCTGTATCTAACCTACCATCACCGTCATCATCGGTATCAGCATTGTTACCAATTCCGTCACCATCGGTATCAGTATCTTCGGTGGCATCAAAAGGAAAGGCATCTTCTATATCCAAAGTGCCGTCATTGTCATCATCGATATCACAAACATCGCCTTGACCATCTATGTCATTATCAGCTTGATCCACGTTGGATAGTGTTGGACAATTATCATCAGCATCTAAAACACTATCTTGATCAGCATCGCAATACTGCCCGGCATCCGTAATTGTAATCCCATAGGTATCCACAAGAATCTGACGTGCAGCTGCTGCGTTACAATATTGGGCATTACTAGCACCCAAACGTGCATTGCTATTTGGGTAGAGTGGTGTTACTTTAGACAAACCTGTTAAAAAGGCATCATAATTTGCTACAGACAGGTTAGCACCATCGAACATAGCGTCTAATTGAAACACATTAGTCAATACCCAGTTTCCCAAATCTTGATCAAAGGAGCCTGCCCCTTCGAACATAAACGAAGTGCCTAATACATTTGAAACATCCCATGAACCAACATCCTGGTTAAAGCTCGTTGCATTTTTAAACATGTTAACCATTGTAGTTACTGAAGAAACATCCCATAATCCAATATCTTGATCAAAAGAACTGGCTCCATAAAACATATCTTGCATATTGGTAACCGAAGAAACATCCCATGCCCCAATGTCTTGATCAAAAGAACTGGCTCCATAAAACATCCTATGCGTATTAGTTACGTTAGAAATGTCCCATGCATCCAAACTCTGATTAAATACAGTTGCTGCGTAAAACATTGCTCTCATGTTTGTTACACTAGAAACGTCCCAGTGATCAATAGACTGATTGAAAGAACTAGCTCCACTGAACATCTCTGACATATCGGTAACACCAGATAGGTCTGGAGCGTCCGTTGCAGGAATCGTCAAGTTGGAGCAGTTTTTAAATGCCCATTGCATGGAGGCCCAATGTATAGTGCCCCATTGTCCTACGGTCAACAATTTTTGTGCATCAACGTAGAGGTCACGCCTAGGAAAATCTCCTTTGATTTGTACGGTATAGGTGCCCGCAGTACCGTAATCATGGGTTACAGAACCTGTGAGACCAAATTCATCAAAAATACCGTCACCTTCCCAATCTACATCATAATTATACCCGGTACCGATAGTACCAATAATAATGGAAGTACTGTTTGAATTACCGGTATTATCTGTTTTCCATGTGGTTACAAAAGCGTCGTCATGAAAGCCGTCATTATTTGCATCATCGTCGCAAGTGTTACCTAGACCGTCAGCATCTGTATCGATTTGGTCAGGGTTGGAAATAGATTTACAATTGTCCGTTATGTCTAAAATACCGTCCCCATCTGTATCTTCATTATCCGTGTTTACAATGTCTATTTGAAAGCTACGTTCAAAGAATTCCCCGAAAAGGTCTGTAACTCGCACCCTTAGGGAATAAGAGGCTTTGGTTTCAAAATCATAGAGTGCACTAGATTGAAGGGTTACATCGTTAATTATAAAACTACCATTATCTTCGTCTCCAACTCCTGAAACCAGGCTATATGTATGAGCATCCCCGCCATCTGCATCTGTAGCTGAAAATATCCCGATAGCATCGCCTATCCCATTGTTTTCGATAATTTCTGTTGAAGTAATTGCAATATCAGTTGGAGCAGAATTATCCGCGATTAAAATCTGTACCAAATCACTGGAAGGTACGCAGGGGCCATTAGAGATTTCCCACTGGTATTCATAAGTCCCAGCAACAAGGTTTGAGAGATCCAAAACATTATTAGTTACAGAGGCATTTGGTATATTTGGTCCGCTTACCAAAGACCATGCCCCTTCTCCTACATTAGCCATGTTTCCTGTTAATTGCGCCGTAGTTGTACCTGAAATCAAGAACACATCGTCGCCGGCATTGGCACTTGTAGGATCATCGGATATTAACAATTTATCTGTATATACATTGGAAGATGCATCTTGTCGTTGCACCGTAAGAGTAATATCAAATTCCCCAGTAGTTGTATATATTTTACTTGGCGTAGCAATTGTGGATGAGGTAGTATCACCAAAATCCCAGCTATAACTAACCACTGGAGAACTTCCGTCATCCAAAAATGAAAAAGACAAACTATTTGTGCTTAAACAAGTATTTCCAGTGGTTTGAATAGAGCCGGTCAACCACATCATGACATTAGCGAAAAGTTGATAGCCTTGAGTCTTATTATTGCCATTAGCAGCAGATGGAAAAACGGCCAAATCAATAACCCTTCCTGCACCATTTACCCCAACATTTTCCCTGGCTTGAAGGGCAGGTCTCCCATCTGAGAATTTGGCAATGGAATACGCTTCTGGAGCGAGGGTATTAGAGGTAGAAGACCAAAGGCTTCCCACATTCCAAGTAGCAGTGTTTATAACAAACGGATAATTAAGAGCAGGATGTGTAGGTATATCAATAGTTCCAAATGTAGTTGGCCCCAAGGATTGTCCTGCGGGTACCAGCGCATGATAATCCCAAGTGCCACCGATTTGTATAGAACCATTGGCAAACAAAAAGATACCTACACCACCTCCATTATCTACATAGGTTTTTAAGGTATCCCCCATACCATAGGAAGCATTATAACCGCTATTGGTTACTACCATGATTGCATCATAGACATCTAGATAGTTTATATCATATTTATTTGGAGCATCCCAAATAACGGCATCCACATTGTCAAAGACTCCTGTAGCACTTAGATCAGTCGCAAAGCCCTGTGCTTGGGATAATTGAGAGGTTTGCCCTCCGTACAAAACCAAAATGTCTTGAGCAGGTATTCGCTGAAGTGTCAGTAAGAGTATAAAACAAAAAAGAAATTTTTTCATGGTTAGAAGATTATATATTTAGGATGAGATTTTGAATATGCATGTGTTTCAACGTGTAGGTTAACAAATTATACAAGCCCAAATATGAATATATTTGTAGTCATTTTCTTATTTATGTTGCAGAATACTACAATGTTGTGTATGAAACCATTGAAAAACGAGGTAAGATATTCGACAAAATGAATAGAATCATCGATGAAGTGCTGTTTTTTGCCACTGGCTTTAATAGCCCAAGCTATTCCTTAGAGGTTTTTGCAGGCGATGATTACCTACAGACCAATATAGTTCTGAGCAAACCCCCTTTTCAAAGAAAGCAAGTTCGGAATATTGAACGTTTCTGGTTTTGGTGCCCATTATGGGGATAAAAATTTCAATAGTTCCGTAATGGTTGCAAAAAACGGTGATAGTATACCACTAAAAACGGACTAAAGTGAGCCGCCCAAAACGGATGAAAGTGAACCGTTAAAAAAGTCGATTCCATTTGTAAAAAGCAAAAGGTCCTTTTTTGTTAAAAAGACGATGGCCAACAAACAAATCAAATCAGAGATGCGAAAAGTAAAACAGATTTTTAAATTATACAGGGAGGGCGTGAGCAAACGCCGGATAAGTTCAAGGCTTGGGCTATCACGTAACACCATCACCAAATACATTGCCTTTTTAAGCGCTACCGGCTTACAAGCTATGAAGTCTCGGCAATGGCCTTAGAAGAGTTGCACAAACTCTTCAGATCAGACCAAAAGCCAAAGAGCCAGCAGCTGTTAACCTTAGAGAAGTACTTCCCTTATTTTGATAAAGAGTTACGTAAAACAGGGGTTACCAAGCAGTTACTTTGGCAGGAGTATTATGCAAAACACCCCGATGGTTTTAAGTTATCACAGTTCAGATACTGGTATAACGAATGGACCAAAGAAGTATTACCTGTGATGCACTTCACCCATAAAGCTGGCGATAAACTCTTCATTGACTTTACAGGTAAAAAACTTGTTATAGTTGACCGTCATACAGGCGAACTACAAGACTTGGAAGTATTCGAATGTGTACTGGGCAGCAGCCAATACACGTATGTAGAAGCGTGCGCTAGTCAAAAGAAAGAAGATTTCATACAATACGTGGAAAACTCCTCCGCTACCGTCAGTTTGCAACTGGTGGCCACACCGCTTTCAAAAACCAAAGTAACCACAAAAATCTAAAGTTCATTTTATGGAATGCCAAAATATAAAACCACAACATTACCACCGTGGTTCAAACTTTTATTTCTTACCTGCCGGTCGGCAGGCTCGTACCGCCACTCGTCGCAGACGAGCGGTAGCAGGGAAAACAAGGGCCGGATAGAGGTACTGTTCATCCCGCCCTATTCCCCCGAGCTGAACCCACAGGAATACCTGAACCAGGACCTCAAGACCAATGTGGTGGCAAGAAGCGGGCGATCAACAAGGAACAGCTCAAAGAGAACATAGCCGATTTCATGGGCAAAAGGAAGAAAGGCCGACCGCAGGTAAAAAAATATTTCCACCATAAGCACGCAAAATATGCCGCTTAGAGAAGTTTGTACAAACTAATTTGCCTAACGATTAATAATTGACGAGAATACCAAAAAAGACCGAGAACGGGACGCTCTGCGAAAAAGCTTTATGGCCTTTCAAAACAGTCTTTTAAAACGGCCGTTTTAAGAAACTCAAAATTTAAACATTTCATCACTAAGGGATTGTTATGAAATAAGTTGATGGAATTGGCGAATTTATTTTTTTCTTTATCAAGGCAAAATTTTCAAGCATAGCCATAGCTATGGTTTAAAATTTTAACGATGAGAAAGGAAAAAGAAAAGCCAAAACGGCAAGTTATTTCATAACAATCCCTAAAGCTTTCAAATCGGTCCCAGACCAAAATATTTTGATTCACTTCAATTACTACCATAAAGTTGTAATTTTGCCTTTATGGATTTTTCTTCAAAATTGCTTGAAAACGCGGTTCACGAGATGTCGCAATTGCCTGGTATCGGAAAGCGAACGGCACTTCGATTGGTGTTGCATCTCTTAAAACAACCGAGCGAACAGACCACGCGTTTATCCGAGTCATTGGAAAAACTTCGCGGGGAAATTAAATTCTGCAATTCATGCCATAATATTTCGGATGTTGAATTGTGCGAGATCTGTGCCAGCCCAAAAAGAGATGAGAGCTTGGTCTGTGTTGTCGAGGACATACGTGATGTCATGGCCATCGAAAATACGGGTCAATACAAAGGCCTGTACCATGTGCTCGGAGGTAAGATTTCCCCTATGGAAGGGGTCGGTCCGCACGATCTGACCATAACCTCTCTAATCGGTAAAGCCAAATTGGGGCAGATAAAAGAATTGATTTTTGCCCTTAGTTCTACCATGGAAGGCGATACAACCAATTTCTACATCTATAAGCAGTTGGAAGGTCTTGATATCAGCACCTCTACCATTGCCCGTGGTGTCGCCGTAGGTGATGAACTCGAGTATGCCGACGAAGTAACCTTGGGTCGCAGTATTATCAATAGAATTCCGTTCGAGGGCTCTTTGAAAGCAAATTGATAAGCCTCGTAAAATGATGAATCTCATTAAAATGGCAAGCTGATGAGACTTAAAATTCCAAAAAACAAATTCCAAATTCCATAAAGTAAAGACAAGACGGTACGTCTCAAACAATTATACCCAAAGTGGTAACTATTCAGCCCCTCTCTTGTCATTCCGAGGTACGAGAAATCCCTGCGCCTGCCTGTCGATACAGGCAGGTATGTTTGTTCGGGTACCGTTTTGAGATCGGTGGCCGCTGCCGGTATCGGCAAGAAAGCCCCTGTTTGAAGTCCAATACAGGTGAAAGGGAGTGTCAACACCCCTAAGGGATTCCTCACTTCGCCTGCCGGCAGGCAGGTTCGGAATGACAAAGGGGGGGAAGCACTTCGGCTGAACAGTTACCCAAAGTGACTAGATTGCTTTCAATAGTTACAATAATTTTAATCATTAGGAGGTTTTTTCTTTATTTTTGCAACAGATTTAGCCGAAATAGTACATAGATCAAGAATATGTCAAAGTTTGA
>QIJL01000319.1 GCA_003232435.1 Flavobacteriales bacterium
CATAGTTCCAGAAAACCCATAACCACCAAACCATCCAAATAGTTTTTGTGCTCCGTGAGGAAAGACCACTAAGGCTAATGTAATTCGTAATGCTAAAGGTGCTAAAGATTCGTTTGTTTTAAATATTTTGTTTTTCATTGTTATAAAATTTTATGATTCGTAATAAAATTTTTCGTTTATGATTTTTCCCTCTTTCCATTCTTGAACAGAAATTTGCATATGATTTTTAATTCCCAAATCTTTATGGGTATAGTCAAAATGCCATTCGACCATTGTAATTCCTTCTCCAATAGTTGTTTTAAGAGGTTTTGCAAATCGAAATTCTGTTATTGAATTAAAAAATTCTTGTTCCCTTTTTCGATTGTCTATTTTACCTTTAGTTGGTGGCTTATTGTTTTCTTGCATTATCACGTCTTTATGATAATATTTTTCAAAGGCATCCATACCTTTTCCTTGAAGGATTAAGTCGTTCAGGCTTGAAATTCTTTCTAATAGTGTTTCCATATCTTTGTATGATTTTTCCGATACAAAGGTTGAAATAGATGCCTGTTTTAAAAATAAGGTAGATTAAAAAAGGATGTTAAACTATATTAACATTATTGCTGAAAAATCAACTGGCTTCTTATGGTGCTTAAAAATTCTTTTGTTATTCCGAGATATGAAGCAATCATATATTGTGGGACTCGCTGTTCGATTTGAGGATATTGCTCTCTAAATTTCAGGTATCTTCCTTTTGCTGTTAGACTGAAGTTATTTATAATCCTTTTCTGAGATGCGACATAGGCTTTTTCGATTATTATTCGAAAAAATCGTTCAATTTTGGGTAATTCTTTATAAAGTTCTTGAAGGTTGTTATATGAGAATTGAATTAATTCTGTATTCTCTAGGCATTGAACATTATAATCAGCAGGACTTTGTGCAATAAAACTACCCAAGTCTGCTGTCCACCAATTTTCTATGGAAAAAGCAACAATATGTTCTTGTCCATTATTGTCAAGGTAAAAAGTTTTTAAAGAGCCTGATAGAACAAAACTTTCGTATTTACATATATCTCCGTGTTGAACTACAAACTGTCCTTTTAGATATCTCCTATGGTTTAATTTAGAGGACAAAATTTCTTTTTCCTCTTCATTTAAGTTGACATAGTTTGATATATATGCTAAAAGTTGTTTGTTCATCTGCTTTTTTTTGCTTGTGCCTAACGAGTTCAATACATAACGGCTGAACAGTTACATCAGTACCAAGTTTTAGAGCCAACATCTTGAGTACCGGAACGAAAATTCAAACGCAAAGTTCGCCAACCTGCCTGCCATGCCTACGGCAGGTAAACCGGCAGGCAGGGGTTTACGCATGGTTCGCAAAGTCATATTATAATGGTTTTAAATACTTTGCGAACCTTGCGATTTTTCCTTGCGTTCTTGGCGTTTGAATTCAAAGGCAAATTGATTTTCAATATTTTAACTTTTTTCTCCAACACTGATTAGGTACAAATAATAATTCATCGTTCTTTATCCGCTATCTCGGCATCAACAGCGTTGTCAACATCGAACATTTTGCCCAGATATACCAAATGGCCCCCTTCTTTGATGTCATTAAACTCGATACTAAAGGAAGATATTATTTTCAAATCGCCATCTGGCGTCTTCAAAAAGATCGGTACGATATTCTCGTCTGCTTTGGCGATCTCGATCAAACCGTTATAATGTTCTCGATCCTTAAGTTCGATTTCGTGAACCGCTGGGTACTTTCTAGCGGTCTCCGTCAATCTTATAAAATCATCGGTTTGTGAAAAAAGGCCCTCCTCTGGATTATTCTCAGGGTCCTTCATCTCATCGGTGTTTATTAATCGAAAAGAACCGTTCTCACCAAATTGCTCACCGTACTTGTCGACCGCATATTTATTGATATCCGAATTTCCCGTTAGGGCCATTAAGTAGCCCACATCGTTCAACTCGATATTATCGGATAAAGTATCAGAATATATATTTGCGGAAAAAGCTTCCAAGCCTAAGTCCTTCGCTTTATTGATATTTGTTTGATTGTTATCGATCAATACGACATGCCGATTGTTCTTGTGCAAGTATTCCCCGATCAATCTTGAAATTTTCGAAGCACCGATGATTACAACCCCTTCGGATTTCTTCAAGAAAACACCTATAATTTTAGCAAAAAAGCGGGCGGTGGTCGCATTAAGGAGCACGGTACCCAAAACAATGATGAAGACCAAAGGTGTTATATACTCTGCGCCGGGCACTTTGTTCGTCACCAAACTCGACCCAAAAAGTGATGCGATACCTGCCGCCACAATTCCTCGTGGTCCGACCCAGCCAATAAAAAGTTTTTCATTGAATTTGAGATCAGAGCCTATAGCACTTAGAAAAACCCCCATTGGGCGAATCAAAAAGACAATTATGGCAAAAAGTATCACTGTCTGCCAACTGTAGATCAGTTCAAGATCCGAAATATTGATATTTGCAGCCAACAAAATAAAAAGTATCGAAATCAAAAGCACGCTAAGCGATTCCTTGAAATATAGAAGCTCTTTAATGTTGGGCAGGTCGGTATTGCCCATCACCATGCCCATTACCACTACAGCCAAAAGACCTGATTCATGAGCAAAGATATCAGACATGACGAAAACGAGCAGCACTGTTGAGAGTGAAACCACATTCAATAAGTAACGTGGTATGAAATTTCTTTTGATTGCAAATGTAAGTGCGTGCGCAAAGGTGAAACCAAGGGTCAGACCGAAAAGCAATATCTTGGTGAATTCGATCAATGCTGTAATCGTGTAGGCCCCGCCTTCCCCTACGCTGATAAATTCAAAGACAAGAACAGCGGCCAAAGCGCCAATTGGGTCTATCAAAATCCCTTCCCATTTTAAGATTGCTGAAACATCCTTTTTCAAAGGAATATTTCTGAGTATAGGTGTAATCACTGTAGGGCCGGTGACGATTATAAGAGCCGAAAATAAAAAGGAAATCTGCCAGCTTAGGCCAAAAATGAAGTGTACGGAAACACCCGCTGCCAAGAAGGTGACAAGACTACCTAGCGTAATCAACTTTGTAATTACCGGACCTACATTCCTGATTTCGGAAAGTTTGAGGGTAAGACCTCCTTCAAAAAGTATAATGCTGATTGCGAGCGAGACAAAATAATAAAGTCCTTCCCCAGGAAAAAGTCCTTTATTTCCGTTCCAGATGGGTTCGATGAGTTTTGTTCCGTCTTCAGTGAACAATGTAGAAATAGGGCCTACCACAAGTCCGATAAGTATCAAGGGCAAAATAGCCGGTAATTTGAGCCGCCAAGCCATCCATTGTGCAATAATCCCCAAAATGATAATTCCGGCTAGTTCGAGCATTGACTCATTTTTTTAGAAAAATACCGTTTTATTTTGCATTTCGCAACTCGTTAAACCAAGAATTTCTTTCGTAATTATTGTCTTATCTTGGACCTTCATTAGTTTTTAATGACGAATACGATCCAACCTTTTAAAACCATTCTTTTCGGATTTGCTTTCTCGCCCAACCTCAAGGTCAATATTGCCGAGACAATGCGTGTTGCCCAATTTTTCGGGGCGAAGTTGATCTTACTACATGTAGGCTCCAGAACGGGGGAAAAGGAATCGAACATAGAATCGCATTTGGGAGCGTTGACTAGTGAAGATCTTCCCGTTGAAATCGTCTGGAAGGAAGGCAAACCCGTGGAGACCATCCTTGATGCTTGTGAGCAATTTAATATCGACCTTTTGGTTCTCGGGGCGCAACAGCACGAAAACATGTTTCAGTTTTACGTTGGTTCTATCGCCCGAAAACTTACCAGAAACGTTTGCTGTTCCGTAATGCTACTAATAAAGCCCTCATTAGAACGTGTTCCCTGTAAACATGTCGTGGTAAACGGGCTGGATGCACCAGAAACCGAATTGGCCATTACCGACGCCTTTTACGTAGCCCATGCCCTTGGTGTGAAGCAGGTAACAATTGTCGAGGAGATACGGCAGAAAGAAATTCATGTGACCGTGGAAGATGATCGATCTTTAAAAAAGGCGAATATCGTAAAGGCACGTTTGAGACATCGAGAGGAACATCGTGTGCGAAATATCGTTTCCAAACTGCCCTTTGAACTTACCAAGGATGTCAACATAAAGACCCAAAGTATTTTTGGCAAGCGAGGGTACTCCATTGGGCACTACGCAGAAGTGGTTCGTGCCGATCTTTTGGTAATGAACGCTCCTGAAAAATCGGGGATTTTCGACCGTATTTTTCCACATGATATTGAATATATTTTATCAGATCTACCGACAGACCTTTTAATTATCAGAGATCGAGTTTGACAGCGAAGACCAACCATACCAAAAAATTTATCGGTGCGTTGCCCAAGAATATTTTCTCTGGGTTCGTGGTCTCATTGATCGCCATGCCCTTGGGGTTAGGCTTGGCACTTGCAAGCGAGGCTCCACCTATTTCGGGTATAATAGCAGCGATTGTCGGTGGCATTGTCGTGTCCGTTTTGGGCGGTTCGAATGTTACCATTGCCGGCCCCGGAAATGGGTTGGTCATTGTGCTTTTAGGTGCCATAACAACCTTAGGGGGAGGGGATTTATACCTGGGTTATCTATTTACGCTTGCGGCAATCGTATTCTCTGGAATTCTGATGTTATTGCTAGGGTTTTTGAAGATGGGTCGTCTGGCGGATTTTTTTCCCGCCTCGGCAATCGAAGGCATGTTAGCTGCAATTGGCCTCGGCATACTTTCGAAACAGTTTCATATTATGATAGGTCATAACGATGCCAGTGGTAGCATTATCTCGTTATTGGGCCAAATTCCGAATGGACTTATCGAACTTTTCAAGGAATCGGGCGGTATTCTAGTGGCCGCCGCAATTGGTGTTATCAGTCTTTTGATAATGATTTTTTATTCAAAATTGCGGAACAAATATTTTCAACTGGTCCCGGCACCTATGTGGATCTTGATACTTACCGTTGGCTTTAGTTATGTCTGTAGCTGGTTGGCGATACCATACCCTATGGAGACCAAGTTTTTGGTAAGTATTCCTGATGATGTGTTGTCGAATTTAGCCTTTCCTGATTTCTCCAAAATTTGGCGATCTGAGTTTATCATTGCCGTTTTTGCCATTACGCTAATCGCAAGTATCGAATCGTTATTGAGCATTAAGGCCATTGACAAACTTGATTCTCAGAATAGACGGTCTAATGTCAATAAGGATTTAAAGGCACTTGGTGTAGCATCCGTGGTAAGTGGATTATTGGGCGGACTCAATGTCGTCACCGTAATCGCAAGAAGTTCGGTAAATGTAAATAATGGTGCTACTAACAGGTCTGCCAACTTTTTTCATGCGGTGTTCTTAGCGATTTTTGTGCTTTTGTTTCAAGAGCAACTCCGAAAAATTCCTTTGGCTGCTTTGGCGGCAATTTTGGTCTATACGGGTTATAAGCTGGCCACACCCAAAACTTTTAAAAAAATAGCGAAAATAGGTCGGGAGCAAATTGTTGTTTTCTTAGTGACCTTGATAACCACTTTGTTTACCAATCTAATAACAGGAATAAGTGTTGGAATCGTCGTGACTTTCTTGATCCATGTCTTGCTCAACAAAAGTTTCACGTTGTTTCTAAGTCATTTGAGCAAGCCGAATATTTTAATGTTCAAAGAGCCGGATGAAGGCAATTATTATATCAGCGTCAAGTATTTCAGTAGTTTTCTCAACTTTTACAAACTGAAAAACAAATTGGACGTAATTCCTGAGAACGAGAATGTCGTTCTTGATTTTTCGCTCTGTAATTTCGTAGACCATACCGTTTTAGAGGGTCTCGAAAATTATTCCGACACTTTTGCAAAAAAGAGTGGAAGTATTGAAATAATAGGCCTTGACAAGCACGGTGCCAAAACCAAACATCCTTTTGCTAGTAGAATACTAGTTCCGCTGGCCAAATTGAATCCGATAGAACTTTTCTTTACCAAAAGACAAGAGCAACTTAAAACCAGCGCCAAAGAATTGCATTGGTCCTATGCCGCGCAGAAAAATACAAAAACAAGGTTTTTGCTCGATTTCATTTTCTTTAGAACACGTCAAATCCCTTACCTCTACAATACTTTATCCGACAAAGATGGCAAGCACAAAATTTTCGATGTCGAGTTCAATGAAGGTGCCTTTATTGCGCGTGAAGTGGTCAAGACGACCGTTATGCATATCCAATTAACTAAACGCATCCCGGTTTTTACTTTGGATAAAGAAGGCGGGCTGCTCGACTTCATGTACGCCTTGGCGGGATTCAAGAACTTGGATCTCGAAAATCATCGAGACTTTAACAAGCGCTTTTACCTAAGCGGGGAAAACGAGCGACAAATACGTGCGCTTTTCACTGACGATTTGGTGCTCTTCTTTGAAAGTAACCCATATTACCATGTTGAATCGAACGGAACCACACTGCTAATTACCAAAAAGGAGCGCCTTTTGAGTGTTCAGGAAATAAAGGCAATGATCTACTATGGAAAACGTCTCTGTTCTTTCGTTGAAAAATTCGACAACAAACCCCAACCGCGATTAAAATCCCAATTAGGTTCTCTACTTTTGTAAAATGCAGTTATATACAATCGAAGCTGGCAATTTTAAATTGGATGGGGGAGCAATGTTCGGTGTGGTTCCAAAATCTTTATGGAGTAGAACGAATCCCGCAGACGCCAACAATATGATCGATATAGCCGCACGCTGCCTATTGAT
Organism: Flavobacteriales bacterium; assembly: GCA_003232435.1. Taxonomy (GTDB): domain Bacteria; phylum Bacteroidota; class Bacteroidia; order Flavobacteriales; family Flavobacteriaceae; genus Aurantibacter_A. The sequence goes on from QIJL01000319.1 coordinate 6,739, forward strand.
CGAAGATGGGAATCGGCTCATTCTAATAGATAATGGAATGGGCACCAAACAATCGGATAAATTTTTTGGTTATTATTATCAGTGGGGAAATCATTCGTTGGATTCATCTTTAAAAAAACATGGTTTTCATAGAGATGATATTACCGATGTTTTTATGACTCACCTACATTTTGATCATTGTGGTGGAAGTATTCAATGGAATAAAGATCGAACGGGTTATGAGCCCGCATTCAAGAACGCCACTTTTTGGACGGACAAAGATCATTGGCGTTGGGCCACCGATCCCAATCCACGGGAAAAGGCTTCTTTTTTCAAAGAAAATCTGATGCCTATGCAAGAAAGCGGGCAATTAAAATTTGTTGGGGGGCCAACCTCCAAAGGGGGAGAAATGTTTTTAGAAAAATCCGAGTTGGGTTTCGATATTCTTTTTGTCGACGGGCATACCGAAAAAATGATGATTCCGCACATAAAATATAAGGGGAAGACCTTGGTTTTCGCGGCTGATCTAGTTCCGACCGTTGGTCACATACCCGTGTCTTATCTGACCGGTTATGATACTCGGCCATTGCTGACAATGGCGGAAAAAGAACATTTTCTGGCCACTGCCGTTGAGAACGATTATTATTTGTTTTTAGAGCATGATGCTCACAATGAAATTTGTACTTTGCAGTCCACCGAAAAGGGTGTCAGAGTTGACGAAATATATACTTTCAATGAGGTTTTTAACTAAATGCCCAATTAAAATACCGGTTGGTATTTGTTGTATTGCCTTTGTGATTTCTTGCAAGGCCCAAAAAATACGGAGCGATGATTTCACTTCAGGGTTTTCCTTTACAAAAGGAATTGAAGGCCCGGCCGTCGATGCCGCTGGAAACCTGTATGCGGTAAATTTTAAGGAGCAAGGCACCATCGGTATCGTGGATTCTGAGGGAAATGGAAGTGTTTTTGTGACCCTTCCCAAAGGTAGCACAGGTAACGGCATACGTTTTGACCAAGCTGGCAATATGTATATCGCCGATTATACCGGCCACAATGTTCTCCAGATAAAAAAAGGCTCTAAAGAGGTTTCGGTTTGGGCGCACAATGCCAATATGAGCCAACCCAATGATCTTGCAATTGCGCCAAATGGCACCATCTACCTCAGCGACCCGGACTGGGGCGAAAGCACAGGTCGTATCTGGATGGTCAACCCTTCAAAAGAAATCATCCTTTTAGAGGAAAATATGGGAACTACGAACGGTATTGAAGTGAGTCCCGATGGAAAAAAACTATATGTGAACGAATCTGTACAGCGTAATGTCTGGCAATACGATATCAATTCAGACGGAAGCCTTTCCAACAAAACAAAATTCATTGTTTTTGAAGATTTCGGCATGGACGGGCGATGTTATCGGAAATTTGTACATTACGCGCTACGAAAAAGGAACCGTAATTATCGTTTCTCCCATAGGAATGGTTTTAGATGAGGTGCAACTAAAAGGGAAAAACCCTTCCAATATAACTTTCGGTGGCAAAGACGGAAAAACCTGCTTTGTGACCCTGGCCGACCGAGGTTGTTTCGAATCGTTTAGAGCGCCGCATGAAGGGGCTTTTTATAAAAGAATACACTAACTAAAATCAAGATAAATGACGAATTTAATATCCAGATCCCTTTTCGGGTTTTCGGCTTCGCTTCTATTAATGGGCTGCGGAGCCACCTCTTTGGTAACCACCCCGATTGAAAATATCGATACCACTCCCTTAAAAATCTCCGATCTTACCGAGGCCGAAAAAAAGAATTGGGGGCATTTGGATCTGGTGTCCGACACCATTCCCGGGATGAGCGTCGACAAAGCTTACCAGGAAATTATCGGCAACAAAAAAGGGCAAAAAGTAATCGTGGCGGTACTCGATTCGGGTATCGACCTCAAACATGAAGATCTTGACGGTGTACTTTGGACAAACAAAGGGGAAAGAGCAGGAGATGGAAAAGACAATGACAACAACGGTTATATCGATGACATTCATGGTTATAATTTTTTAGGAGAGTCTTACAACGAACAATTGGAGGCCGCTCGAATCGTGAAATTAAAGTTGGGCGATGCGGCGATGCAGGCCAAAGCAAAGACCAAGGTCGAGACTGATTACGCCAAGGCTGTCCAAAACAAGCAACAATACGAACAGATTTTACAAGGCGTTAAAAATGCCGATACTGCTGTAAAAAAACATTTGGGGAAAAGCAATTACACCAAAAAAGATGTTTCCGCAATAAAATCGGAAGATGAGGCAATGCAACAACACAAAGGGGTCTTGATGCGGATGTACACCTTTGCGGATACGATTCCCGAGGTTTTTGAAGAACTGGAAGGTGGAATCAAACATTTCTCCGATCAGGCCAACTATAACTACAACGTGAATTTCGACGGAAGAAAAGTGGTCGGAGACAAACCCTATGACATTACCGATACCAAATATGGCAATGGAAACCCGCAAAGTCGTTCAAAAGATGAAAGTCATGGAACCCATGTGGCAGGAATTATAGCCGCCGAACGAAACAATGGAAAAGGAGCTAATGGTGTTGCCAACAATGTGGCCATTATGAGTATAAGAGCTGTGCCCAACGGTGATGAATACGATAAGGATATCGCTTTGGGAATTCGATATGCAGTAGACAACGGCGCCAAAATAATCAATGGCAGTTTTGGGAAGTCATTTTCCCCTAACGCACAATGGGTCTATGATGCCATCAAATATGCCGCAGAAAAAGATGTGCTTTTTATACACGCTGCGGGTAACGATGGGGCAAATCTTGACGACCCGGCCAATCCAGGTAAACAATGGTCCGGAAATTGCGGATAACGTAATCACGGTGGGAGCATTGGATCCAAAATACGGTTCTGAAATGGTGGCATCTTATTCGAATTATGGGAAAATCAATGTGGATGTTTTTGCGCCGGGAACGGATATTTACTCGACGTATCCTAATAATGAATATGAGTATTCGCCCGGCACTTCGATGGCCGCTCCGGCTGTTGCTGGCGTTGCCGCGTTAATCCGCTCGCAATACCCGAAGTTGACTGCTTCTCAAGTCAAAAAGATCATTATGCAGTCTGGCTTGGCACCAAAAGCTAAAGTCATACTTGGTGGAGATGCAGCGAAAGTCGGTAAATTAAACGAAATTTCAACTTCAGGAAATATAGTAAATGCATACAATGCACTGATAATGGCTGATGGAGTCGCGAAAGGAAAGATTAGGTTGTAACAAAAGACCTGTGGAGAGAGACCTGTCAGGTTTTTACTGAAGCGAGTTCAGCATAGGTAAAACCTGACAGGTCTAGCTTCATAGATAAATTAAAATACCATTCAGTATATGAAATTTAGAGATTTAGCACTTCTATCCTTTATGCTTGGTTTTTCTGTGCTTTTGTCCGCACAGGGCAATAGTGGTTACTGGCAGCAGCATGTCGACTATGCAATGGAGGTCGATATGAACGTCGAGAATTTTCAATATTCAGGAACCCAAAAATTAGTCTATACCAATAATTCTCCCGACGAATTGAAGCGCGTGTATTATCATTTGTATTTCAATGCTTTTCAGCCGGGAAGTGAAATGGATATGCGACTCCAAAGTATTGAAGATCCTGATGGCCGCATGACCACGGAGAACAAGAAAAGTCGAATCGCCTCATTGTCCGAAGCCGAAATAGGTTATTTACGTGCTAAGACCTTGACCCAAGATGGGCAAAAAGTTTCCTTCAATGAGGAAGGTACGGTTCTGGTCGTTGATTTGGCAAAGCCGATTCCTCCTCGAGGAAAAACGACTTTTGATATGACATTCGAGGGACAAGTGCCTGTTCAAATTCGTCGTTCAGGCAGAAATAATAAAGACGGTGTTGCGCTTTCAATGAGCCAATGGTACCCGAAGTTAGCCGAGTATGATTTCGAAGGTTGGCATGCCCATCCGTACATAGCGCGTGAATTTCATGGAGTTTGGGGTGACTTTGATGTAAAATTGACTCTTGATAAAGATTATATCGTCGGAGGAAGCGGTTATTTGCAGAATCCACAAGAAATAGGTCATGGCTATGAGGCGCTAGGAACCAAGGTGAAAAAACCAAGAGGGAAAAAATTGACCTGGCATTTCAAGGCGCCAATGGTACATGATTTTATGTGGGCCGCCGATCCTGAATACATTCATGATACATTGCAAATGGAAGACGGCCCCACACTTCATTTCCTATACAAGAATGATTCCATATATACGGATACTTGGACCAAGGTGCAGCCCTTGACCGCAAAAGCAATGAATTTTTTCAACAAGAACATTGGCGAATACCCATATGACCAATATTCCGTTATTCAAGGTGGTGATGGAGGAATGGAGTACGCCATGGCCACACTGATTACTGGCGGGGATAAGCCTGGCAGCGTAATCGGTACGATGATACACGAACTTGCACATTCTTGGTTTCAGCATGCACTTGCCACTAACGAGGCGAAACACGAATGGATGGACGAAGGTTTTACTTCCTTTATTTCAGCCCTCTGTAGTAATGAGATACGAGATCAGAAAAAGGAAAACCCGTTTGAGAATTCCTATAATAGCTACTATCATCTGGTAAAATCGGGCAAAGAGCAACCGCAGACAACCCACGCAGATCGCTACGACGAAAATATGCCTTATGGCATTTCTGCCTATAGCAAAGGAGCTATTTTTCTTTCGCAGTTGGGCTATGTCATCGGGCAGGACAAACTTATGGAGACCATTCAAAAATATTACGAGGATTTTAAATTCAAACACCCCGTGCCCAACGATATCAAGCGAACCGCCGAAAAAGTTTCGGGGATGGAATTAGACTGGTACCTTACGGATTGGACTCAGACGACGAATACTATTGACTACGGCATTAAAGAAGTCGCTGCAGATGGGGAAAAGACGAAAATCTGTCTTGAACGAATCGGGCTGATGCCGATGCCCCAAGATATTCTTGTGATGTATACTGATGGTACACAAGAAACCTTTTACGCTCCTTTACGTATGATGCGGGGCGAAAAGGAGAATCCCTATCCACAAATGAAAAGAACCGTGCTGCCGGATTGGCCTTGGGCCAACCCATCGCTTTCGTTTACTGTCGATAGGCCCTTGGGCAATATCAAGGCCGTGGTCTTGAATCCGTCTCACCTGATGGCCGATGTCAACGAAGAAAACAATGTTTGGCAGGCACCGGTGCCTCCGAAGGGTGAATAGGGCTAAGTTCACATACTCATTTATGATATAAATATACAAAAAAACAAGTTCAAGCGGTTGAAAAATCAACATCTAAAACTTGTTTAAGTCATTGATTATCAGTATCTTAATAGTAAATTTCGACAAGACTATTTTGGATACGAGCCACAACAACAAGGATTACAAGTTAGTGAAAATATATTATTATGTCTGTGAAAAATTTGAGCAGAGCCTGCGGTTCAAATGTGAGCGGTTCAGTAATAATAAAAAGCCCAAACTAACGGATCAGGAGATTATAACCATATATTTATTTGTGATGCACCATCAAGGTATTTTTAAAATAAAACAGATCCACCGGTTCGCCATGGATTATTTAAGGGACTGGTTTCCGGACCTAGGCAGTTATCAAGCCTTTAATCATAGGCTCAATAGGATTTGTGGGGCAATGAACACTTTGGTCGAAAACCTTCTGACAGATTTTCAGCCTGATGACTGCTGTCCAAACCATAGTGTACTTGATTCCATGCCCATAATCACCTGTTCGGGAAAACGCCGGGGAAAAGTTGCCAAGGAAATTGCCGATAAAGGCTACTGCTCGACCAAGGGCATGTATTATTATGGAATGAAACTGCATGCTCTGGGGTATCGCCATGTCGGCAAATTGCCACATCCCGAACAGATCATGTTCACACCTGCCTCGGTAAACGACCTGTCCCTATATAAAGAGGTCTGGTCAGAAATCAAAGACCGTACCTTCTTTGGTGATAAGATCTATATGAACGATGATTTTTTCAAGGATATGTACAAAAAATTCAATTCTGAAATGTTGACCCCCGTAAAAGCAGTAAAGGGGATGCCTGAGGTTCTGAAGAAATTCGACAGGGCGACGAATGACCTATATTCAAGGGCAGTGTCAAAAATAAGACAGCCAATAGAAGCTCTATTTAGCTGGCTTATCGAAAAAGCCGATATACAAAAAGCAAGTAGGGTAAGGTCTACTAAAGGACTCACACTTCATGCCTATGGGAGATTGGCCGCAGCATTTATAACCCT
>QIJL01000583.1 GCA_003232435.1 Flavobacteriales bacterium
TATGCTACCAAAAAATATCTTCATTAGGGCACAAAAGCCGATATTTTCGGTTCCAAACAAAAACTCAAGACGAGTTCATTGAAGGTTTTTGAACCTCGCTTTCCGAAACCGCAATTTTTTGTATATTGAAAAATTAAAATTAAACACTAGCACGATGAAAAAATTAATCTTGGTAATGGTCATATTTCTGGGCGTTGCCGCTTGTAAAGTAAACCCGTTTACGGGAAAGAAGGTATTGAACTTTTATCCCAACAGTCAAATATTCCCCATGGCTTTTGCACAGTACGATCAGTTTTTGACCGAGAACAATGTTGTGGAAGGAACATCGGAGTCCAAGATGATTACCAGGGTAGGCCAACGAATCTCCTCGGCTGCCGAACGTTGGTTGGTCGCGAACGGGTACCCCGGTTATCTCAAAGATTATAAATGGGAGTACAGCCTTGTAAACGATTCAACCGTGAATGCATGGGCCATGCCAGGCGGTAAAATCGTTTTTTATACGGGCATATTGCCCATTACCCAGACCGAGAGAGGTGTTGCGGTGGTCATGGGCCATGAAGTAGCGCACGCTTTGGCGGATCACGGTGCACAGCGAATGAGTGCTGGAACACTACAGCAAATAGGTGCTGTTGCGGGCAATATAGCCATACAAGATCCACAGAAAAGAAACATGTTCAATCAGGCTTACGGCCTGGGATCGGCACTCGGTATAATGCTTCCGTTCAGTAGAAGCCATGAGACCGAAGCAGATCGCATCGGATTACAGATAATGGCCATTGCCGGCTACGACCCAACGGAAGCCGCGGAACTTTGGAAACGGATGAAAGCGAAAAGCGGAGGTCAGGCTCCCCCTGAATTTATGAGCACCCACCCATCGAACGATACCAGAATAGCCAATTTGACGGCATGGGCCCCATTGGCCAAACAAGAGGCCGCAAAATTCGGGGTCGTCAAATTCGAATAGTATTTAAATCCCTGTGTAAGGGGTAATAATCGTATATTTAAAGCCGTCCGCTCTTTGACGGACGGCTTTTTATTTGCCACCATGACCAAACCGATTAAGGGAAGCAAAAAACTGCTCAACGCATGGGCATTTTACGATTGGGCGAACTCTGTTTATACGCTCACCATTGCTTCATCGATATTTCCGATTTACTATTCCGCATTGTTTTCATCATCAGAAGAACTTGTCTCCGCCTTTGGCTTTGAGATGAAGCAAACCGTATTGATATCGGTTGTTACAGCCTTTACTTTTTTGGTGGTGGCCGTCTCCTCTCCGATTTTATCGGGAATCGCGGATTACGTGGGTAACAAAATGAATTTTATGAAATTCTTCTGTTACGTCGGAGGATTAGGGTGTATTGGATTGTACTGGTTCAGTCTAGATTATATTCATCTAAGCCTACTGTTTTATTTTATGGGGTTGATCGGTTATTGGGGTAGTTTGGTTTTTTACAACTCCTACCTTCCGGATATTGCCTATGAGGATCAGCAAGATTCAATCAGCGCCAAGGGGTTTTCACTAGGGTACATCGGGAGTGTATTTCTTTTATTGCTCAATCTGGCAATGGTAATGAAGCCGGAATGGTTTGGTTTTGATATCGGCACCACGGCGGAAGAACATGACCTCGCGAAATTCGAGGCGATGAAAGTCTCATTTATCACTGTTGGGCTTTGGTGGATATTGTTCAGTCAATATACATTTTACGTGCTTCCCAAGGGAGTGTCAACGGGACATAAAGTAACAAGAAATGTCGTTCTCAACGGATTTCGGGAATTGCAGTCGGTGTGGGCCCAGCTTAAGTCGAATTTGCAACTGAGCCGCTATTTGCGTGCATTCTTCGTTTTTAGCATGGCCGTACAAACGATTATGCTCATGGCGGTTTATTTCGGCGAAAAGGAAATAGCGTGGGCCAGCGAAAGTGAAAAAACAACGGGATTGATAATCAGCATACTGGTTATTCAGTTGGTCGCGATTTTGGGAGCCGTTATCACTTCAAGGGCATCCTCGAAATTCGGAAACATCAATACGTTGATCTTCGTTAATTTTATTTGGTTATGCCTTTGTTTTTATGCTTATTTCATGGTGTCGCCGATGCAATTTTATATCGCCGCTGGTTTGGTGGGTCTAGTAATGGGGGGAGTTCAGGCACTTGGCCGATCTACTTATTCAAAGTTCTTGCCCGAAACCGAGGATACGACCTCCTATTTTAGTTTTTACGACGTAGCAGAGAAGATAGGCATTGTAATAGGCATGATAATTTTTGCCGTGGTGGATCAAATTAGTACAATGCGTTATGCTATTCTCTTTCTTTTCGTTTTCTTTTTAGCCGGAATAATATTGTTATTTAAGGTGCCAAAACAATAGTGTCCATTAAAAAGACAAAAGACCGCTTCGCTACAAGACATAAGACGTAAGACTTTTTTAACTAGCTGTTTTTAAAGGTTTTGCGAAAATTGGACCTGGTCCAATTTAATGCAGGGGCTAAAAATTTACGATTCAAATCGTCACGAGGCCAAAATGAACGTAACTTGCATATTATCAATGATTTACCTGCCTGCCGGCAGGCAGGAAAGAAGTTTATACTATTTTTAATGGACACTAGTGGTGCCAAAACAAAAAGCCCCTTTGTGAAAAGAGGCTTTGTCGACTGATTGTTTTTTGATTTTGGTTCTAAATGGTAGACTATCCTTTTGAAATATCTCCAGAGCCTGAACTTTTTGTATCTACTTTTTTAGGATTTCCCCTATAATCGATATCGCCCGATCCAGAGACTCGCGCCTTCAGCATTTTATTCGCAGTAACTTCGATATTCGCCGAGCCTGAAACCGTGGCTTCAACATTATCCGCTTCTAAATCGTAGGCGGCGATGTCACCGCTTCCAGAAATAGTAGCATCGAAGTTGGTTGTTTTTCCACTTAATCGGATATCCCCCGAGCCCGACATTGAAGTCGAAACGGTTTCAGCCTCAACATCCAAAGTAATATCTCCTGAACCCGACATGCTGACCTTGAAATCATCCGATTTGATTTTGGTCTTGCCTACGATATCTCCAGAACCCGAAAGTGCTACCCCATCAATTCTCTCTACAGGTACTGTGATGTGCATACCATCTTTCCAATTCGAGGGTCTTAAATTGTATCCTTTTTCAACTTTGATGTTCAGTTGACCATTTTTCACTTCAGTGACGATATGTTCCAATAAATTCGATTCGCCCTTTAGGGTAATTTCTCCTTCGCTACCTGAGACCAGGTCGACATCGAAGAATCCTGATACGCCGATTCGGTCATAATCGCCCACCGATCTTTCGACGGTGGTCATGTTTCCATTTCCCTTTACTTTCTTTCCCCATTGGGCCGTGCATGACGTACTGAATAAAACGATTAAACTTAATGTTGCTAATTTTTTCATTTTTATAGTTTTAAGTTGACGATTTAATTTTTATAAAACGTTACGCTTCCGTAGTCACTTTTGATCGAAATATTATTGCCGCTACTTTGACTTCCGTAAAAGCCTTTGTAATATTTTGAAGTGGACTTTTCTTTGCTGACATTGATTTCAAGATTTTCCCTTCCCTTAAACCCTCCATATTCAAGATCAAGTTCGAAATTAAAGTGATATTGTGGGTCATAGCCTATTTTAATCCCCGTATAATCGCTTTCCACGTTCACGTTACCACCGTCGGCTGCCATCTCGCCGATCTTTACCGAACCGTAATCGGCATTGATCTCAACATCGCCGTGAATAGTACCGAGGCTGACATTGATGTAATCGCCGTTACCGGTTATATCACTTGCCTCCAGGACTTCCAACTTTCCGTAATCACAATCGTACTTCAAGTTCTTCATCTTTTTGATCGTGGAGTTGGTATAGTCGGCATCTAAAGTTATGTCGTTTGTCTTCCCAATGGTAAATCCTGAATAATCGGCTTTTATCGAACCACTGTTCATATATTCGATTACCGATTTTGAAGTATAATCGAAATTGAGCTCGTTGTTTCTACCATGAAGTTCCCCGATTTCCAATCGGCCGTAATCGCAGTTGATTTTAGCGTGTCCGTCGATCCGGTCCAAAATAATGCTTCCATAATCATTGTTCAAATGAACACTGTTTTTTACTGGAAGCTTAATGGTGTAGTTAACCTGCATGTTCACGTTGTTGCTGCCCCAGTTGATGCCCCAGCTACTTTTATTGCTGTTGAATATCGTTCTGGCAGAGACTACACTGCTGCTGGCTTCAAAATCAACGTTGATGTCATCTAACTTGCGTTGCACTTTTTCTTCATTGTTACCATTGGTCTTGATGTGTACCTCGATAAGAATGCGGTTTTCATTCCATGAAGTAATGTTCAGGTTACCATAGCTATTCTTGACTTTCAAGAGGGCATTTGAATTGACACTGAATTCTTTTTTGATGGTTTTCTCTTTTGTGTACTTTCCTTTGGGCTTACCCTCATGTGCTACCAGCACCATGGGAATGGCAAAAAGCAATAGTGTTGTGTATTTAAATAGTATGGTTTTCATCATTGAAATCGTTTAAGGTTTTTATTGATTCTATTTTATTCATGACCTCTTTAAGAAGGTCTATTCTGGTTTGGAAATTCGTAATCATCGCACTCAAGATCAGTTTGCTATTTCCGCCGTTCAAGAGGTCGCTTTCTAACATTTTAGAGTTTACCTCAAGCTTTGTGAGTTGATCCATGGTATCTGAGATAATCCGTTCGGTCTCCGGTGCACTTTCACCTTGCAACTCTTTGACTTGTTCCTCTATAAGACTGGCGAAGTAGAATTGGGTGTTTGCGACTTCAGGCGAAATCTCGGCTACTTGCTCTTCAACAGTTTGTGAATTATTGAAAAATCCGATTCCTACGGTCAGTAATACTGCGATTGAAGCAGCTATCGACAATGGCTTCCACCAAGGGTTCTTTATGGATTTCAACTCGACCACCTTTGAACCGCGGTTCAGTTTTTCCAAAAATCTGGCGTCATGGCCCGCTTTTGGTTCCTCGGTATCAAAGCTTCCTTTTAACTCTTTGAAAATATTTTCCAAATTTTCCTCTTTCATCTGTTTACTTTAAATTTTTCATCTGTCAGATGTAATCTTTGATAATTGAAATAATCTTTAAATAGGTTAATGATTATTTCAATTATGCCGGTTTCATCATTATGCGATTAAAATTTTCTTTCTAAGACTTTCCTTTGCTCTTGAGATGGTCGTTCTGCAATTGGCATAGGTGATATTCATTATCTCACTGATTTCCTCGTAATCGTAACCCTCTATTAAATGTAAGGTCAAAGAAATTCTGTAGTTGTCTTTTAATTGTTTCATGGTCTCCATCACTTTTTGAGCCTTCTGTTCCGAAAACACATGATCCGAAACAATTCCGTCATTACCTTCGACCTTGTACATTACATTTTCAATCGACACCTCGTTCTTTTTTTGGTGTTTTCTATACTGATAAATGCTATTGTTGACGACGATTCTTTTCAACCAGGCCCCGAAGGCCACTTCACCTTTGAAAGTGTGCAATTTTGTAAAAGCACTCAAAAATGATTCTTGCATAATATCTTCTGCTTCTGCTGTGTCTTTTACGATTCTCAGGGCTGCATTGTACATCGCCCTGTAATAGCGATCGTAAATTTCCATTTGTGCGCTCTGGTTACCTTTAAGACATAACTGCACCAGCTTGTCAGTATGTTCAATATGTCGGCTCAAAAAGGTTGATGTTTGTATTAGAGATAAAGCAAATTACGGATTGTTACAGTTATCGAATAGATTTTAGGGAAGATGCCGTAATTACTGGCGCATTTATCGATTTTGCCCCATTTGTTAATGCTAATATGGCTTTTTTTCACTTCCTTGGCTTATGGCACAAGAATTGTCTTATATGATTTGTCTTCGAACCTTTAAATCGGCTATTCTTATGTTCCATAGAAGTTCGGAGTGTTTGGCGAGAAAAGAACACATAAAAATTACGTTGATCGAATGACAGATTGACGCACTATATAGAATATGGGATACACGAAATTCATAAGTATTGACAATGTGTCGCTACAACAAATCGATAGCGAAGCTGAATTGATTCCTTTGTTGACCCCTGAGGATGAAGAGGAAATGAACAACGAGTCACTGCCAGAAACACTGCCCATATTGCCCTTGCGTAATACGGTTTTGTTTCCTGGGGTCGTTATTCCCATTACAGCGGGTAGGGATAAGTCAATAAACTTGATCAAAGATGCCAATAATGGGTCGAAGGTAATAGGGGTGGTCTCTCAAAAAGATGAAGAGACCGAAAATCCCAAGGTCAAGGATATCAATTCTTTAGGGACGGTTGCCCAGATCCTTAGGGTTCTTAAGATGCCAGATGGCAATACCACCGTCATAATACAAGGTAAAAAGCGTTTTGAAATTGCCGAAGTGTTAACGGAAAATCCTTATATGACGGCTACTATCCGTGAGGCATCCGAAGAAAGACAAGGTCAAGATAGTCATGAATTTTTGGCTATAATCGAGTCTATAAAGGAACTAGCACTTCGAATTATCAGGGATAATCCGAATATTCCAAGTGAAGCATCCTTTGCTATCAAGAATATTCAGAGCAACTCCTTTTTGATAAATTTCGTTTCCTCCAACCTTAACCTTACCGTTAAGGAAAAGCAAGAGCTTTTGGAAATCGGTAATTTGAAGGAGCGTGCACTTGCCACTTTAAAGTATATGAACGTCGAACTGCAACGATTGGAATTGCGAAATGACATTCAGTTGAAGGTAAGAAGCGATATGGACCAACAGCAACGCGAATATTTCCTTCATCAGCAAATGAAGACCATTCAAGAAGAATTGGGCGGGGTTTCATACGATGAGGAAATCGATGAGATGCGAGAGCGGGCGAATTCTAAAAAATGGGGCAAGAAGGTAGGCGAACATTTCGACCGGGAGCTCGCCAAAATTCAGCGTATGAATCCGCAAGTGGCTGAATACTCAATTCAAAGAAATTATCTGGATCTTTTTCTTGATCTTCCTTGGAATGAATATTCAAAGGATAAATTCGATCTGAAACGGGCACAGAAAATACTAGATCGAGATCACTATGGTCTTGAAGATGTAAAGCGGCGTATCATTGAATACCTAGCCGTTCTAAAACTGCGAAATGATATGAAGTCTCCGATTTTATGTCTTTACGGCCCCCCCGGTGTTGGTAAAACCTCATTGGGAAAATCGGTTGCAGAAGCATTGGGCAGGGAATATGTTAGAATGTCTTTGGGCGGTTTACGTGACGAAGCGGAAATTCGCGGGCATAGAAAAACCTATATCGGTGCCATGCCAGGGCGAATCGTTCAGAGTATAAAAAAGGCGGGGACATCGAATCCTGTTTTTATCTTAGATGAAATCGACAAGCTAGCCAACAGTCATCAAGGGGATCCATCTTCGGCCATGCTCGAAGTTTTGGATCCTGAGCAGAACAACGAATTCTATGACAATTTCTTGGAAATGGGCTACGATCTTTCAAAAGTCATGTTCATTGCCACTGCGAATAATCTTTCCACGATACAACCTGCATTGCGTGACCGAATGGAAATCATCAACGTAACTGGTTATATCATAGAAGAGAAAGTAGAAATCGCGAAACGACATTTGCTTCCCAAACAATTGAAAGAACACGGCCTGAAATCGAAAGATCTAAAAATCGGTATGACGCAACTCGAGAAAATCGTCGAAGGCTATACCAGGGAATCAGGCGTTCGAAACTTGGATAAGCAACTCGCCAAAATGATCCGTTATGCCGCAAAGTCAATTGCTACCGAAGAGGAATATGATATAAAGGTGTCGAATTCCGATATAGAAAAAGTACTCGGCCCTGCGAGATTGGAAAGGGACAAATACGAGAACAATGATGTTGCAGGGGTGGTAACCGGATTGGCCTGGACAAGTGTAGGCGGTGATATTCTTTTTATAGAATCGATTTTATCAAAAGGTAAGGGCAATCTAAATATTACCGGAAATCTTGGTAAAGTGATGAAAGAGTCAGCTACCATCGCCATGGAATACATTAAATCGAATTGTGAAAGATTCGGTATCGATTCAGATATTTTCGGTAAATACAATGTGCACATTCACGTACCTGAAGGAGCTACTCCGAAAGATGGCCCTAGTGCGGGTATTACCATGTTGACCTCTTTGGTATCGCTCTTCACACAGAAAAGGGTTAAAAAGAGCTTGGCAATGACCGGCGAGATTACTTTAAGAGGAAAAGTACTTCCTGTCGGGGGTATCAAAGAAAAAATTCTAGCCGCAAAACGGGCGCGGATCAAGGAAATAATACTGTGCAAGGATAACGAAAAAGACATCCTAGAAATAAAACAAGATTATTTAAAAGGATTGAAATTTCATTATGCAACCAATATGCATGAGGTTATCGATATGGCCATTACCTCGAAAAAAGTAAAGGACGCCAAAAAATTGTAGGCAAATTGTAGACAAGGTTTTATAAGCAGAACCTTTATCCGTCCCAGGCATATTTCAAACCATGAACTTTAACTCATTTCGCTTTCCCAGAATTGCTCAGGGCTAAAAACTTTCAGAGTTTAAAAGGTTGGAAGTCGGGAGACCGAATAAAATCCTTCCATCTTCCATCTTCCGACTTCGGTCTTCTAGCCATAACTGATCTGTATCGAAATAAACGAATTTTATCCGTTACCGAACCTATGGTACTTTAATCATCTATTCTGACTATTTTTGAAGCATGCGTAAAATAACCATCGCAATTGACGGCTATTCCTCTACCGGTAAGAGTACCGTGGCCAAACATTTGGCAAAGTCTCTGGGCTATGTATATGTTGATACAGGCGCCATGTATAGGGCGGTTACGCTTCACGCTCTGCGAAACGATTATTTCGGGGAAGGAAAAAATGACGTAAAGACGTTGATAAACGACCTGCCCAAAATCGACCTTGAATTTATCTTTAATAAGGAATCGGAATTTTCTGAAATGTACCTCAATGGCGAAAATGTTGAAAAGGAAATCCGCACTTTGGAGGTTTCAGATTATGTTAGCCCCGTTGCGGAAATACAGGAAGTTCGAATCAAACTTGTCGAGATGCAGCAAAAAATGGGAGAAGAGAAGGGAATCGTTATGGATGGCAGGGATATCGGCACCGTTGTTTTTCCTGATGCCGAATTGAAAATTTTCATGACGGCTTCGGTCTCTGCCAGGGCAACACGGCGTTACAAGGAATTATTAGATAGGGGGGAAGAAGTATCTTATGAGGAAGTTTTGGAAAATGTGCAAACAAGGGATTTTATCGATTCGAATAGGGAATTTTCGCCTTTGCGAAAAGCCGACGACGCTATAGAGTTGGATAATAGCGATATGGGACTACAAGAACAATTCGAGCGTCTACATGGGTATGTACTCCGCCTTATTGACAAACAATAAAAAAAGAGGGTGTCTAAAAAGTCAACTTAAATTCGTTTGTCAGGTCGAGCCTGTCGGCAGGCTCAATATGACATTGAACTATACTTTTTAGACACCCTCTTTTACTTTTCTATATACTCGACTACGGATTTGGAATAACCAAAACCTGATCAGGGTGAATAACATCAGGGTTGTTCAAAATATTGGTATTCGCAGCAAAAATCTGCTTGTACTTCATGGCATCCCCGTAGTAATGCTTTGCAATCTTACTCAAAGATTCTCCACTTTGCACAGTATGTCTGGCATAAACCGAAATGTCCTCTACGGTTATATTCGCTTTGATATCAGAAGGGCTTTCTCCACCTAGTTCCTTTATCTTATCCCAAATAAGATTTTTCTCGTACTGATTGTTGGCCACTCCTTTTATTTTTAGAACACCACCTTCTTCGGTAACGTTTCCATCTTTAATCCCTAATTGTTCTCCAAGGGTCAACACACCTTGGTACTTTGCTTTAACGCTCATTTTTACTCTAATTTAAACGGTTAATATTTGAAGCCGAAATATAGTGATAATTATAGAAAAATGAGCTGTTTCGTGAAAATACCGGCTTCTTGAGGTTACTTGAACTGGGTACACGACAATTTTCCCTTTTTAGAAAAACAGGGCATTTTGGGCGCAGGCCAACGATCGTAGGCCGGTTCTGCCGTTATGGACCCTGAGAACCGGGGATGCCCTTTACAGAGAGGAAAAGGGAAGCCACAAAGTCAGCAAACCTGCCTGCCGGTTTACCCGCCGTAGGAGGGCAGGCAGGGGCGGCACAAAGTATACTGAGAATGCCCGGTCTTTGCGACCTTTGTGCAATGCTCTGTGTTCTTTGTGGTTTAAAAACAAGGCCGTAGAACGCACGAAAATTTGAAAACAGGGAAATTTGTCGTGCACCCCTTGAACCAGGGCAAACGCATCATAAATTGAGTATTTTCAAGAGGTATTGGTTGCTCCATGCTGCTTTAAGCCTTCTACTCTTGACTCCTATTTTAGC
>QIJL01000417.1 GCA_003232435.1 Flavobacteriales bacterium
CCAATGCGTCACGTTGTGCATCTGTCAAATCCGCTCCCTCCAAATTCAAGACACTGGTCGGAATATCCAATTTCAAAAAGTTGGGATTATCGGAATTGTCTACATAGTATTCCTGAAGACTCTGTGTCGATGAACAGGCGGCTAGTACAGCTAAGAGTAATAGCAATGTGATTTTTGTGATTGTTTTCATAGTGATTGTTCTTTGAATGATGTTATGAATGTAGACAGTGGCAGTCGGCAGATTTTTCTGCCAACTGCCCACTGCTTACTGTTCACTGTTATTCTCCTTTTTTATCCGATGCTTTGCCCAACTGCTTCCCGCCGGGAAGATTCATCTTATCGGTAAGTTTTCCGATTTTGCGAAGATCGATATCTCCGGTCAACGAAAGCAAAACGGTCTCCATTTTCCTTCCTTCGATTTCGATATTCTTATCCTTCAACATCAAAAGTTCTTTTACGTGATCGTCGTCTTTACCTTCCTTGACATAAAATTTCACGTTCGAATCTCCGTCTCTCACGCGCATCAGTTCTTCATAGGCAGAGCCATTCAAACGTTTCGAGACCCATCTGTCAATATCGTTGGATATAGAAGAACTGGCAGTCGTTATTACCCTGAAGCTTGTAATCGAGTTGACCAACTCGAAAAAATCTTTGGCTTCTGGATCATCAGAACTAACACTCATTTTACCGAGCATCTGAAACATTTTTGGCTGCATGGCCACAAAAGTGACTTCATCGTTATCTTCATATTTGTCAAATATATCTTGACTATAAATGAAGGTCGGCAAAAGTGCCATTAAGAATATTGCTATTTGCTTTTTCATGATTTCTTTATTGTTTGATTAAAAATTTGTTCGTGTTTTTCTCGAATTCCCCTAAATAGGAAATCCGTTGAGTGCCCTTGTTGAAATTGACGCCTAGTAAAGACAATGCTTCCTGGGCAGCAGCAACTTCTTTGGGCGAATACTCGTCTTCAATAGTTGTAGGTTGATTAAAAAACAAGCCTGCGCAAATCGCGACCGCTGCGGCGGCGGAAATCCATCCATAAAGTTTTTTTCTAGCCCCGACGACCTTCGGGGTTAATGGAACCTGCTTGGTAAAGCGTTCTTTCTTTGCGTTTGAAAAATACTGAAACATGGGGGCATACTGTTCAAGATGTGGTGCTACACTTTCTTGCGAGAAGTAATTTCGTAATGTTTCTTCTTCGGCGACCGCTGCGGTCGCTTCAAAATACTTTTCGATTAATTTTTCTATGTTATCCAATTCCATAACTATGTTTTTCCAATAATTTTTCCCTTACTATTTTTCTTGCCCTTGACAAGGCCACTCGCACGGCTGTCGGTTGCATATCCAGCATTTCAGATATTTCGTCAAAATCGTATTGCTCTACGTCTCGTAACTGTAAGACCATTTTTTGTTGTTCTGGTAGCTCTTCCATTATTTTCTGCACCCATGAAACGCTATCGACCGCTTCAACCTGTTTCTGTAATGAAGTGTTCTCATCACTGTAGTTGCTGTGTACTAATTTCAAGTTTCCGGCCTGTTTCGATTTTAGTCGGTCAAGGCAAAAATTCTTGGTCATCGTCATCGCAAAGGCCTCTACGTTTTTATATGTGCCTATTGCATTGTTTTTTGACCATAGTTTCAGCAAAATTTCCTGCGTGGCATCCTCGGCTTCCTCGGTCGATATCAATAGGCGTTTTGCCAAGCGATACAACTTATCCTTAAAGGGCATTACAATGTTCAGAAATTCCGATTGCTGCATTTTGGCCGTTGTTTTGTAATCTTGTTACCAGACTACATTATCAAGACGAATTATAACGAATATTGTTACAAAATATCTTTTTTCCCTATTTATTTAAGTAAATTGTCCCTCTTAAATATAGCAAATACGGGTAATTGTTCATTGTAAAGAGCGACCTATTCCATATAAAACGTAAAGTTTCCCTACATTTCCAAAAAAATGCGAATTATGAAAAAGTACATTATTTTATTACTTTCAATGGCGTTTTTTCTTACCAATTGTAAGAAAAACGATGACCCTGTTGTTGTCAAAGAACAGGAACAGCAAGAAGAGCAGCAGCAAGAAGAATCAAAAAAACTAGAGGACTACCCCGTTCAAGATTTTATGTGGCAGACTATGAATGCCTATTACTTCTGGCAAGGTGATGTGGCCGATTTGGCCGATACCCGATTTCCGGGCCTGGAAGATGTCTCTTATGTCGAGTTCTTGGGATCGCAGTCCAACCCTGCCGACTTCTATTATACTATTTGCAACAAGCATGAAAACATTGTTGGAGAGGCGGCGGCAATCGATCGGTTCAGTTTCCATAGTGAAAACTACAAAGATCTGGTGCAGCTTTTTCAAGGCGTTTCGAAAAGCAATGGTCTTGAATTCGGGCTGGGCCTCTACGGTGATAAAGACGATGTTTTCGGATTCGTTCACTATGTAATTCCAAATTCCGATGCATCCCAAAAAGAAATAAAAAGAGGGGATATTTTTTTAGGGGTCAATGGTCAAGATCTTAATCTTGACAATTACATCGATCTTTTGTTCGGGGATAGTGATACGTACACATTGAACATGGCCGATATTATAGACAGAACAATTACCGCGAATGACAAAGAGGTTCAATTGACCCAAGAAGAAGGCTTGGTCGAAAATCCGATTTTGATCAGCAAAGTGCTAGAGGTCGAGGGTCAAAAAATAGGGTATTTAATGTACAATTCTTTCGTAGCGGACTTTGATGACGAGCTTAACGAAAAATTTGGAGAATTTGCATCTGCCGGCATAAACGACTTAATTCTAGATTTTAGGTATAATGGTGGCGGTAGGGTCTCCTCCGCCGTGCAAATAGCCAGTTCGGTATATGGAACCAAAACAGACGAATTGTTTCTTAAGGCCAGATATAATAATAAGCTTCAGGCAGAGCTATCGGATGAATTTTTGGTAAATAATTTTACCGACAAAACCTTTGATAGTGGTACGCCCCTCAACAGTTTGGGCTTGAATAGGGTTTTCGTCATCGCCACTGACAGAACGGCATCTGCAAGCGAATTGGTTATGAACGGCCTGGCCCCATATGTTGAAGTAGTACATGTAGGGACTAAAACAGTTGGCAAAAACGAATTTTCGAACACCTTTGTCGATGATCCGGAAAACGGTAATTTTTACAATCCGGATCGGGAAGGGAATATCAATCCGAAAAACCAATGGGCCATTCAGCCATTGCTGGGCAGAAACGAAAATGCCGATGGGTTTTCAGATTATACTACAGGCTTGGTACCTGACCATGAGTTAGATGAGGATGTTGCAAGTCTAGGAGTATTGGGGGAAACCAGTGACCCCCTTCTTCAAAAGACCCTAGATGCGATTAGCGGTTTGTCTTCTAAACGTGACTTTCGACCAATGTTTCCAGTGGACTATGTTGGAGATTCAAAAATGTTCAAGCCGACAAGCGGTGTTATGTTGATGGATGGGTTAATGGAAAATCATTACCGCGCATCGAAGTCTCAAGAATAAATTAAATGGTAATGGACAATCAAATATTAATGTATAAATGGGTCTTCTGGAAATCTAGATGCCCATTTTATTTGTCCCATAGGTCTTCCATTGTCAAGAATAAACGTTACTTCTGACTTTTATCCGGCCTTATACTAATGAGCACTGCAACCAAGAGGTATTTCAGCGAATTTACCGGTATTAATCCTTTTTTCTTGTTAATGTAATTAATTTGCGCAACCATAGACTAAATATCTACGTAAGTACGTTAGAATTTATGAATACCACTCTATCTGATTTTGTAGGGCCTTTGGAACAATAATTGCTATTTCTTAGGATAAAGAAAATAAAAAAAGCTATGAAAGTTATGAATAAGTATCTAATGTTATTGATTACCACGGGGCTTTTGCTCGGGGGGTGCAAGAATGACGATAATGGATTATTGAACCCTAATATCCCCAACCCTGACCCCGGTGCTGATGTGGTTGTCCAAGATTTTATGTACAGGGCAATGAACACATGGTATTTTTGGCAGGCCGACGTACCGGATCTTGCCGACGATCGCTTTGCCAATACTGAAGATTACACCACATTTTTGGCATCTGAGGCGGATCCCAATAGTTTCTTCGAAAAATTAAAATTCGGGGAAGACCGTTTCAGTCGATCTAGGGAAGACTATAAAGTATGGACCAATGCCCTATCGGGCATTACAAAAAGCAACGGCCTAGAATTCGGACTGGTCAGCTTTTCTGATTCTGATGATGTTTTTGGCTATGTACGCTATATCGTACCAGGTTCAGATGCCGCTACAAAAGACATTAAAAGAGGGGATATCTTTACAGGAGTAAACGGACAAACTTTGAACCTAGGTAATTATATCGGGCTTCTTTTTGAGGATTTGGATACGTACACCTTAAATATGGCCGATATCGCAAACGACGAGATAAGTCCGAACGGTAAAGAAGTTGTCCTTGCCAAACAAGAGGGCTTAATGGAAAACCCCGTTTTCTTGGATAAAATATTCGAAATCGACGGAAAAAAAATAGGCTATCTCGTCTATAATGGCTTTACCAATGAATATGATGAACAATTGAACGAAGCATTCGGTCGATTTGTAGCCGGCGGAGTAGACGAAGTGGTCCTTGATTTTCGCTATAATCCCGGGGGTAGTGTCAACAGTGCCCGCTTGATTTCGAGTATGGTATATGGCCGACATACCGACAAGGTTTTTCTAAGACAGCGATGGAACGCCAAATGGCAAAAAGAGTTTAGTGAAGATCAACTAGTCGATTATTTTGCCGATGTAACAACGGAGGGCACGCCGGTCAACACCTTGAATCTGAGCAAGGTCTATATTTTGGCAACGAATAGTTCCGCTTCGGCCAGTGAATTGGTCATCAACAGTCTTCGACCCTACGTAGATATTGTACATATCGGTGAAAAAACACGGGGTAAAAACGAGTTTTCATTAACATTTGTCGATGACCCGGAAAGTCCGAGTTTTCCTTATTTATTTTCACGTAGCAGGGAAGACAAAATCAACCCGGACAATAAATGGGCACTTCAACCCTTATGTGGACGCAATGAAAATGCGGACGGTTTTTCAGACTATACCGCAGGTTTGGTGCCCGATATAGAACTACAAGAAGATTTGGCGAACCTGGGCGTTTTTGGCGATCAAAACGAGCCTCTGTTAGCCAGGGCCATTCAAGAAATAACAGGTGCCACCGGTAAAAGGGATTTCACTGTAAAAATGCCTGCGAACGTTTTGACAGGTTCAAAAATGTATGCCCCTCTACAAGATAGAATGTTTGTTTCCGATCCCTTTAAAGAAAAATAAAAAGGCATCAAAGTATTTTAAAAGCGATAACGTAAACCGTTATCGCTTTTTTTATAACCTCAACGTAGCTCCGGCTCTTACATTTCTACCACGGGTGGTAAATCCGATAATTTCTACATAATCTTCGTTGAATAAATTCTGTAGGCTAAAGAATACCTTAAGTCTGCCCGGAACTACATCATGCGAAACGTAAAAATCGATTAACGAGTATGGGTCGAGTTCAACATCTGAAAATACGCTAAAGTCGGTATCGAAACGTTGCCCGGTATATGCGTAAAACAATGAGGCAAAGGTTTTTTCTGAAAAGTTATAACCCAGCAGTGCATTTATCTTATGCTTCGGAATTCGAATGGCATTGTCCCCTTTTCTTTCGGTAAAGGTATAGTTGGCGTTCAATTGCATTTTATCCGTTGGTTTCCAGTCCAGTTCAATTTCCAATCCATGTACATCTATTGTGCTCGTTGCGTTTAAATATTGAAAATTCGCTCCGTCGAAGAAAACAAAATTTTCTTCCTTCCTATTAAAATATAATCCACTTAATCTTAATCCACTTGCGATATTGTATTCTACACCGCCTTCCAAAGTGCGATTATCCTCGGGTTGCAAATCAGGATTTGCACCAAAGTTCCCGAATAATTGAGTCAAAGAAGGAGTGATGTACGAGGTAGCATAAGAACCCATAAATTTTAAATAACCGCCATCCATTTTGATCACATAAGAAGGATTTACACTGTAAACCAAATTATTTCCATATTCCGAATGTAGATTTAAGCGTAGACCTGCATTGAGGTTCAGTCCGAATGGCGAAACGTAAACCGCATTGACATAAGGATCGGTAATCTTAAACTCTTTCGTGGTCTCAAAATCGGCTTCATCCTTTATTGCATTTATACCTACCACGGTATACCAATTATCATTGAAATTCAATTTGTTGAACAGGTCTACCGAATAGTTCTTTCCCGAAAAAGAAAACGGAAACGAGCTGATATTTTCAGAATCGTATTCCGCTATCGCCATATTCAAATTAACGGATCCTTTTTTGTATTTAAATTGAGATCCAAGTCCGACCCGCCTCTGATCACTTATATATTTATTGGGAGCATCCACCAGGTTAAACGAATCATCATAATCAGATTTTAATTTGGTATTGTTTCCGTAGAGATTGATAGAAAAAGCATCGGAAAAACGATAACCAACATTCATGTCTACATTGAACTTCGAGAAAACATCTTCTTCATTATTTGGTGTGGTATTCGCCGATAAACCATCGGAATAACGATTGGAAAAAGCCACTTGATAGGTCAATTTATTTAGCGTGCCGCTCAACTGAACACTGTTGAAGGCATGTGCCAAATCGTAATTTTGGTCATCGACCGCATGATTGGTTCCGCGGCTTGTCTGTAAAATTAGAGACACTTTCTTATCGGATACTTTCTTGGTCGTAATATTTATAACGGCTGTTGCCGCATTGGTTCCATATAAAGTGCTGGCCGCACCTTTGATAATCTCTATGGACTCGATATTCGTAACCGAAAGCATCCGCAAATCATATTCCTGGGAAGCCGAAGAAGGGTCTGTCACTCGAACTCCGTCAATCAAGACCAAGGTCTGTCGGCCTCGGCCACCTCGGGCGAATACGCCAAGAACATTTCCGTCATGTCCCCTACTCCCGGCGATTTCGATTCCACTTCGCATGTTGATTACATCGGCTACGGATCTACCTTGATAGCGCTGTAATTCCTTCGAGGGAATTTTAATCACCGTCTTACCGGAGTTTTCCCTTTTCAATGCGAAACGGGAATCACTTACAATGACCTCGTCCAATTGTTGAAGGCCAAGGGAATCTTTTTGCAACGACCCATCTTGGGCGGCAATACCTGTACATGCCAATGCTGTAGCGCAAAGGCCTAAAAATTTTTTGTGCATTTCGTTTAGTTCAGCTTAGGAAACCAAGAAAAACAGATTCCGCTTGTCAGCGGAATTAGTTCAACTAGCTATTTTGACAACAAAAGGCTGTCAAAAAAAGTTTCACTAAAACGGGAGAATAGTATGTCTGTACCCATACGAAAACCTTTATCCCGAAAGTTTAACAATGTGTGTTTGAATTTGGCAGGTCTCCTGACTTGTTTTATGTTATTCTACCTTCCCGCTAAACGCAGTGGCTTAGAAGAAAATAACATCCTCTTTAAAGAGGTGCCAAAATAAATTTGACATAAACTTACAGTTGCGGGAACAGTTCCAGATTTACACTGGATTCCCTTTTAATTGACGAAGTCAATGCTGAACTTGTTTCAGTATCTTTTCATCAAACCAAAATTCGATGCGAATGTAGCTATTCTTTTTTCAAGGATGGAAATAAATGTACATTTGACCGCAGATAAATGATTGCGATTTGAGAAATATACTCCTGGTTTTTGCTTTTTTATTAGTTGCCTGTAAAACGGAAAAAAAGAAAAAAGAAGCTCTTCCCATATCAAAAAACCCTGTTTTTGAAATAAACCATGCCAAAGGGTTTAGTATGGAAAAAACCGGAGATTTGACCGTTCTGAAAATTTCCTCTCCGTGGCCTAATTCAGAAAGTTCATTCTCGTATGTCTTGATTCCCAAGAGTAAAATGGCCATGATGACATTGAATGTTGAAGATTATGACGCGATCATCGCGACTCCCGTCGATAATATAGTAGTCACTTCGACCACACATATTCCTGCTTTGGAAGCCTTAGGTATACTCGACAAGTTGAGTGGCTTTCCTGATACGCAATATATTTCTTCGGAAAAGGCAAGACGGCTTATTGATGATGGAAAAATTAAAGAACTCGGCAACAACGAGGCCTTGAACACCGAAATGGTCATCGAGTTGAACCCTGAAGTCGTTGTTGGTTTTTCCATAAATAGTGAAAACAAAGCTTATAAGACTTTGCAACGTTCCAATATTCCCGTGGTATATAATGGGGATTGGACGGAAGAAACTCCGCTCGGAAAAGCCGAATGGATCAAATTTTTTGCTCCCTTTTTTGGATTGGAAGAACAATCGAAAGCTCATATAATGAAGTGAAATCCTTAGCAACTAAGGCAATTCAAAAACCTACAGTACTTAGTGGGGCATTGTATAAGGATGTTTGGTATCTGCCAGGAGGAAACAGTTGGGCGGCACAATTTTTAGAAGATGCCAATGTAGATTACCTTTGGAAAGAATCCAAAGAAACAGGAAGTCTTTCCTTGAGTATCGAATCTGTTTTGGCAAAGGCACAAAATACGGATTTCTGGATTTCCCCTTCACAATTCACCTCCTATGAAGAAATGGAAAAAGCGGGTAGACATTACTCCCGATTTAATGCCTTTCAAAACAAAAGGCTTTTCACTTTCGCCAAAACCAAAGGTGATACCGGCGGATTGTTATATTATGAACTGGCGCCGAATCGACCTGATTTGGTATTGAAAGACTTGGTACATATCTTCCACCCTGACCTGTTGCCAGACCATGAACCTTTCTTTTTCAAGCCGTTAGAATAAATGCAAAAGACCAAAACATATCGCTTTTCGTTTCTGCTGTTGTTTTTGATGCTACTTCTGGTTTTTACTTTGAATATCAGTTCCGGCTCGGTGGTCATCCCCATAAAAGATACTCTGAATGCCATTTTCGGAGGAATCGTTCAGAACGAATCATGGAACTATATTATTTGGGATTATCGAATTCCCAAGGCTTTTACGGCAATTTTAGTTGGGAGTGGGCTCGCACTTAGTGGACTTCTAATGCAAACCTTGTTCAGGAATCCGTTGGCGGGACCGTTTGTCCTTGGAATAAGTTCCGGAGCCAGTCTTGGAGCGGCACTTTTGATAATGGGTTCTTCGGCTCTTGCCGGGCTTTTTTCCTTCGGATTCATCAACGATGTTTCTTTGGCCATTGCGGCAAGTATCGGAAGTTTTTTAGTGCTTCTGGTCGTTATGTCAGTCGCCACAAAAGTAAAGGATACTATGGCCTTGCTTATTATCGGCCTCATGTTCGGAAGTATTACGGCGGCCATTGTGAGCGTACTCTCCTATTTTACAAGTGCCGAAAAATTACAACAATATATTTATTGGTCTTTTGGCAGTCTGGGCAACCTATCTTGGCCACAATTGGGATTATTGCTCGGGATTGTTTTGTTGGGAATTGTGTTGAGCATCCTTTCCATAAAATCGTTGAATGCCTTGCTTTTAGGAGAAAATTACGCACAAAGCTTGGGCGTGAACATGAAAAAGTCGCGCTACCTGATTATCATCGCCACAGGAATCTTGGCCGGAAGCATCACGGCCTTTGCCGGGCCTATTGCTTTTGTCGGGCTTGCGGTACCGCATTTGACACGGCAAATTTTCGATACGACAGACCATAGAATTTTGATGCCGGCAGTTTTGGTTTACGGAGCGATTCTAATGTTGCTTTGCGATACGATAGCGCAGCTGCCGGCGTCGGCCAACGTGCTGCCCATTAATGCGATCACGAGTATTATCGGGGCACCGATCGTAATTTGGTTGTTGGTACGAAAACGTAAAATGATATTTTGATGGAGGCGGAAAAACAAAATATCGCACTCCATATAGAAAGTCTTTCCATTGGATATAAATCCAAAAAGGGTAATTCTATCGTTGCCAAAAACATCGATTTTAACGTATTCGGGGGGAAACTGACCGCTATTATCGGCGTCAACGGCATTGGCAAATCGACCCTTTTGAGAACCTTGGGTAAAGTACAGCCCAAACTATCGGGAAGCATAGAAATTAACGGCGATCCTTTGGAAAGCTACAAACCTTTGGAATTGGCATCTGAAATCAGCATTGTTTTAACTGAACCCATTGCTTCTAAAAATATGACGGTTTTAGAATTGGTCGCTCTTGGAAGGTCGCCCTACACCAATTGGCTGGGCACCTTATCAATTGAAGACAAGTTCAAAATAGAAAGCGCATTAAAACAAATGGAGTTGGATGCGCTACAAAATAAAAAATGTCATGAGCTCAGTGACGGGCAATTGCAACGTGTTATGATAGCCAGGGCATTGGCCCAGGACACTTCCATTATATTGCTGGATGAGCCCACCACACATTTGGATCTATACCACAAAGTGCGGATCTTGAAATTATTGAAATCCGTTGCCCACGAAACCAACAAGACCATTGTTTTTACCACACATGAAATCGAGATGGCCATTCAAATCTGCGATAAAATGTTGTTACTTGATGGTTCTCAAAACCCTTTCGGGGAACCCTGTGAACTTATCGAACAAAAAGCTTTTGAGAAATTATTTCCTTCAGATACGGTTTCTTTTGATTCAAAGACAGGCTCGTTTCGGATTAAAAAGTAAGCTTGTACCGCAATAAAGATTTGAAGTCAATCACTTATCTTTACTTAAAACTTCAAACATTTTAAAAAAGAATGAACGAGTATTTGATTTATCTTTTAATTGGTGCAGGATGCTTTTTCGTAGGTGCTTTTTTGGGTCATTATATCCGTGGACTACAAGCGAAGTCCAAACAAAGTGCCCTTCTCGAGCGCGAGCAACAATTAGGGAATAACTTCAACGTACTCAACGACAAATTGATGGGTACGGAAACTGAAAAAAACGAACTTCGTTTGGAAAAGGAACGTCTAGGAAATCAAATCACACGCTACGAAGCGGATATGGAAAACCTACAGCTAAAAAACGCTGAGCAAAAAGCTGAAGTCGAAAAACTGCAAGAAAAATTTACAAAGGAATTCGAAAACCTGGCGAACAAAATCTTAGATGAAAAAAGTACCAAGTTTACCGAACAGAACCAAAAGAATATTAAAAACATTCTGAATCCGTTGCAAGAGAAAATTTTGCTCTTCGAGAAAAAGGTCGAAGAAAGCAGAAAGGAAAACTACGGAATCCATCAGGCGTTAAAAGAGCAATTACTAAATCTCCAGAGTCAAAATCTAAAGATTACCCAAGAAGCCGAGAACCTAACAAAAGCGCTTAAGGGCGATAGCAAAATGCAAGGGAATTGGGGCGAATTGGTTTTGGAACGCGTACTCGAAAAATCAGGACTTGAAAAAGACCGCGAGTATTCCGTACAGCAAAGTTTTACTTTAGAGGATGGTACACGCGTGCTTCCCGATGTGATCATTCATCTTCCCGATGGTAAAAAGATGATCGTCGATTCAAAGGTTTCCCTTACTGATTACGAACGTTACGTCAATGCCGAGGATGAGTTGAAAGATAAATTCCTGAAAGAACATATCAATTCCCTTAGAAAACATGTCGATCAATTATCCGCCAAAAAATATGAAGACTTGTACGAAATGGAAAGTCCTGACTTTGTCTTGCTTTTTGTGCCAATAGAGCCCGCATTCGCGGTCGCGATAAATAATGACAACAACCTGTATAACAAGGCTTTTGAGCAAAATATCGTAATTGTAACTCCGTCTACATTGTTAGCGACTTTGCGTACTATAGATAGTATGTGGAACAACGAAAAACAGCAACGAAATGCCATCGAAATTGCTCGTCAAGCAGGTGCGCTTTACGATAAATTCGAAGGATTCGTCGGCGACCTGACCAAAGTCGGCAAAAAGATGGATGACGCCAAAAGCGAGTATAAAGGTGCAATGAACAAGTTGGTCGAAGGACGTGGAAATATTATTGCCAGTATCGAAAAATTGAAAAAAATGGGGGCAAAGGCAAAGAAGTCCATTCCAGATTCGATTTTAAAGCGGGCACAAGAGGATGACTACGAAGAGGATGAAATTTGAATTTGGGCTTGACACTTGAACTATAGATTTCCGACTTCTCGGAAATGACGAAGAGTAATTTAGTTATGAAAAAAGTACTTCTTATCGGCTTGTCGATTTTGTTGGTCGGTATAGCTGCATATTACGCATTTATCTATTTCGTTCCGTACAGCCAAGGGTATCGTTCTGGCGAATTGATAAAGTTCAGCAACAAGGGAGTCATCGTGAAAACTTGGGAAGGCGAAATCAGCCAAGGAATTTCAGGAGCGCAGATTTTTTCATTTTCGGTATTGGATAAAGAGAAAGATGTCATTCAAAAATTGAAGGACTATCAGGGCAAATATGTCAAGGTAACTTATGTCGAGCGTTATGCGACTTTCTTTTGGTTAGGAGACACCAACTACTTTATTACCGAGGTCGTGGAGGAAAATTCCCCGCATTTCAATAAATAAAGAAGTTATATGGTCGTCCAAAAAGCTTTGAGAATTACGTTTGTCAGATTGAGCCTGCTGCCAGCAGGCTCAGTTTGACCACTAATAGGGTTTCTTAGACAGCCCTTTATATTACTACTATTTAGAAAATGGAAAAATTCAAGACCGCTCGCGAATCAAGAGTATCCATTACAGAGTTGATGCTTCCCTCCCATTCCAATTTCGGCGGTAAAATTCATGGCGGACATATCTTAA
>QIJL01000631.1 GCA_003232435.1 Flavobacteriales bacterium
GGTTTTGGACAAGATCCGAAATAAAAACATGGGATCCAAATACATCACCGCTTTTTTAAGAAAATTATCCGGATAACGGCTGAACTGTTACTGATATTTTATAATTTTATTAGTGAAACTCGATTTTGAGGAGTCCGCCAAAGGCGGACGAACTCAAAATTGCTAGTTGAACTAACCCCGCCCAGTACTGAACTTGTTTCAGTATCTAGCGGGGTCTGGGTTTAATACCTCGTCCGCCTATGGCGGACGATTCCTATTAATGGGTCCAGTCCGCCAATTGGCGGATGGGGTTTAATGCCTTTTACCAGTGCTCATCCGCCCGATCTACGTTATCCGCGTTCCATTTTTCTCAGCTTGCCATAAAAAATGGGTAGTACCATAAACAACAAAGATCCTTCCGATATGGAAGGGTCCTCATCTTTCATAGCAATTTCTCCCTTAATCCCGAGAGTCGGGTAAACTAAGCACTAACAAACATCTTTTTCATTTCATTTTCTTTATTTGAAATGCCCTTGAAATATTAAACCCGAAATGGATATCGCCACTAAAAAAGCCTCCGTTGGTCTCGGCGATAAACCCTTTTTCGATCATCGAAACGGCATTGGTAAAGACCAGCTGAAAAATGTGGCCTCCCGTTTCGATATCAACACCAAATGCTAAAGAATTTTTAACATCAATCGATTCAAATGAGTTTATGTTGTAATAGTACTCCCCGTTCAACGAAACACGTTTGCTTATTTTTACACGCGTACCAAAACCCAATGCAAACATATCATGCGGATCATCGGGGCCGGGCACTGAATTATAGTGAATGAAGGTCGGGGCAAATTGAAAAGAAACCGCCGGGCTAATTTTTCTGGCCAATAAAACCTGTCCGGTATAAGTCAATCGTTCGCTGAAAGTCGGTTTATTTTCGGGCAAATAATCTTTGATCGTTTTCTCGGTAGCACTGCCGAAAAGCGTCAAGCTGAAAGGGAATGATTTTTCTCCGGTCTTTTGGTGCAATATTCGATACTTTCCATAGGCATCAAAAGTCTTTTCGAGGGAACTTCTTCCTAAAGCGATAGTAAGGTTATCGGTAAAAGCATATTCGAATCCGAATCTGATGTTCGAGTCATCCAGTCCGAATAATTGATCGAATCCTGAATTTACCCTTCCAAAGCGGTGTGAAATCAAAAACTCCAACACGCCATTTTTTCGGGTTTCAACAGAATGCCCATTTAACAATCGGGTACCGTTAAAAGTGCCCTGCACTATCAAGGTGGTATCAGCTGATTCTTCCTCTAGAATAGACTCGAGATCTTGTGATAGCCCTATTGCGGGCAACGCCAAAATCAACAGTAATGTGATAAATTTATTCATTGCCGTTGGTAATAAGGTTTATGGTGCAGTTCAAAGGTCACTTTGATCGTTTTGGCAATATTGTTACGAACAATTGCTGGAATCTTAATATTAAAATCGGCTACCTTTACTTTAAAATCTCCTTCGAGAACAATCTCATCACCTTCCATCTTAACGTTGACCTTTGTGCTTATATCCTTGGTTTCTCCGTGAACAGTAAGTTTTCCGACAATTTCTGTCTCCGTATTTTCGGCATCCAAGTCTTCAAAATTCATTATTTCACCTGAAAACGTGGCCTTTGGATATTTATAGGATTCAACATAATTTTCATTAAAATGTTCTTGCATCAACGCTTTTTCGAACATGAAAGACCGCATCAACAATTGAATGGCGACTTTGTGGGTAGTCGTATCGATAATACTCAATACCTGATTATTGTCGGCCTTTATGTCCTCGACAATCGAGTGTGAAAAAAAGGACACATAACCTTCTTTGGTCAGAAATTTGTCCTGGGCCTCAACACTAACATCGAGGAACAGGGCAAGAAGCAAAAAACAAACTATTTTCATGTTCATTCGACTAAAGTACATCTTACCATAATAACATCTAGTAAATAGCCTGTGCTGATGCCCTTTATTTCAATATCCTGTCCTTTTTGAAGTTCAAATACTCTTATATTTTCTTCCGGTATCATGTGGCAAATAATGCTAGATTCTAAATTTTCGTCCTTTAAGGTAATTACGCTGTTACCCTTTAAGGTCGAAATTTCAAAAATCTTTCCTTTTACCTGAATCACGATTTCAAAGTATTTCTCATTAGTCTCCGTCTCGTTCCGCTGATATTCGCTAATCAGGTTTTGGGCGGTCAGAGCATAGGCGGCCTCCGATTTCTTTACGTTGACATGCGGTTTGTTATAACAATATAGCGCCAGGGCCAAACCGAATATTATTACCATTAAAAATACAAGGATCAACGACTTCTTACCCTTCATTTTAATTTTGTTTAATTGTTCAAGGCACCGATATCGACCCAACATCTGATCGCTTCTATTTCGGCATCTGTAATTGTGCCGTCTATTGGCATTCTTCGCGACTGTGTCACTTCCTTTATCAGACCTGATACACTTGCAACAGACTCGTAGATGGTTAGATTAGGCGCTTCGGGTATCGAACCATCACCATTATGACACGGCATACAATTATTCGCTATCAAAGGAGCGATATCGACACTATAGGAAACAACCGGATTACACAAATCTCCCTGTAGATCTTCGTTCTCTACATAATATTCACAAGACATCAGCAGAGATACGAATAAGGCAATGCCCGATAAACCAACTTTCCTAATAGTATCGCTGTTAGTCCCCACTAAAGGCAAAATAATAAAGCGATAACCCATTTTGCGGTCTTTATAGTAACTCAGGAGTATCAACGTTTACAATAGGCCAAATCCCTGGGGTCGGAACACTAACTCCTTTATTGTCACCTCTTTCAGCATCTTGGCCAAAATAATACAAGGGCCAACCTTTGTAAGTTATTTGTGTTCTTCCAAACACATCAATGGAGCCAAAATCTGCGGCATCCAGAATACTAGGTATCTTATCCAGTTCAATTTCAGCAATTGGCCAGACGGCGTCATTGGAGAAATCAGGATTGGTATAATTATTTGTATCCTTTGTATCGACCACAAAGCCGTAGAGGGTTCTTCCTTCAATGTCGGTAATATAAAATGTTTGGCCTTCACCCTCGGTATAATCACCTAAATAGTTCAACCCGTCGTTACCTACTAATTGAGCACGTACGTACATTAGGGAATAATCGGGCTTGGCAATGTACCATACGTCGTTGACCTTATCGCCTGCGGTATCGCCTACGGCATTATCACCGGCAAAATAATATAACGGCCAACCCTTGTATGTTGTTTGCTTTTCACCGTCAGACCTATCAATAGTTGCAAAATCAGCAACATCAAGTCCCGCATCGACAATGATATCTTCTCGATAAAATATCGGCCATGCATTTAAACAACCATTTAAACATTCCGAAGTGTCTTTAGTATCCAACGAAAAGAAGTAAAGAGACATTCCGTCGGCATCGGTTAAAATTTGACCAAAGGTTCCGTCGTCTGCCAATTTAACGCTGCTCTCTGCAGGTTCAGGTTCGGGTGCCATTGTTGTATTCACATTCACTATAGGCCATACTCCCGGAGCGGGAAAGCTAATTCCTGTATTATCGCCACGGGCGGCATCCTGCCCAAAGTAATATAAGGGCCAGCCTTTGTAAGTTATCTGTGTTCTACCAAATACGTCTATGGTACCAAAATCTGCAGGATCCAAAATGCTGGGTAACATATCCAAGCTAAGTTCGGCTATTGGCCAAACCGAATCGTTAGAGAAATCGGGTTCTGTATAGTTGTTGGTATCTTTTTTATCGGGGGCAAATGCATAAAGGGTATTTCCTTCAATATCTACTATATATGAAGTTTCTCCATCGCCTTCTGTATAATCCTCTAAATAATTTTTACCATCATGGCCTACCAATTGCGCCTTTACATACATCAATGAATAATCGGGCTTGGCTACGAACCAAACATCATTTGCCTTATCTCCACTAGTATCGCCGGACGCGGCGTCATTGGCAAAATAATAAAGGGGCCAACCTTTGTAGGTGGTCTGCTTTTCACCATCGGCTCTCTCGATGGTGGCGAAATCAGAAACTTCCAGACCTGTATCGGCGGTAATGGTCTCTTCATAAAAAATAGGCCAAGCACCTAAACATCCCGCACTTGTACAGGCCGAGGTATCTTTTGTATCAAGCGAAAAGAAATAGAGCGTCTTCCCCTCTGAATCGGTTATAATTTTTCCGAAAGTAGCATTCTCGGCAAGCATTACCGAGTTTACCACGGGATCTGGATCGTCCATTGGATCGGGATCCATTTGTTGTGGGTCATCTACTGGAACAGGATTTTCGTCATTACTACAACCATATAGTAAAAAGGTCGCTGCGAAAAGTGTCAAAAGTATATTTTTCATAATTTGTAGTGTTAATCGTTATTAAAGGAAGTAAATTAATCCTCTTCCCCGCCTATATCAATTAAACAATCGTGAACGGGGAAAAATCAAGCCTGAAACGGAATTTTTAACTTTGAAAAGGTCGCCTATCCCTTGAAAAAAGATAATCTATATCTGTTTACGCTACTAGCGATTTCGACCGTTGTCTTTATAATTGGTTATTTCAGCATGGCCTATATGGTAAAGGTCAGCATCAATCAATTATTGGAAATACAAATTAAATCGAGCAAGAGGGAAGCACGGGAATTTGCGGAGCTGGTCTCTTCACAATTGGCAAGTGGTATCGATCGACAAACTGTTATCGGCAACGTTCAGAAAAGTATAGAGGGTACCGACATTGAAACGGGTTTTGTTTGCATGCTGGACTGGTCTGGCGTTCAAATATGTCACCCCGATCCTCAAGTAATCGGACAGCAAACCAATCGCAACGAATCTTATGTTAGGTCCATAGATAGCGAAATCGATTCCGAGGACTTTTACGACCTGCTAAATGACAAAAAACCACAAGGGGGAATTCGCGAATTCCCAAATGAGGCAAGGAGCCATGAAATCATCTATTTATACCCTGTAAAAAATTCAGATTGGATTATCGCCGCCCATGCTAACGTCGATAAAATCGAAAAGCAGATCAATAAGCTTAAGCTCAATTTTCTACTGGTGTATTTACTCTCCAGTGCAGTTATAGTGTTGTTGTGTCTTCTTACTGTTCGATTCTTAGGAAGTTACTATGAGAAGGCTTTAGAAACAAAAAATGAAAAATTGGCCGAGGAAGTACTAAATCTTTCCAAATTGAATACCGATCTGAGCAATTACAGAAGTCGGATCAACAAAAAATTAGAAGATGAAAGTAGCGAGGATGACATCAAGGAAGGGGATACCGTGAAAATTAAAAACAGATTGCTGACATATTCGAAAGACAAGCTCATTTCAATTAAGGTCGATGAAATCGCTTTTATCAGGACGGAGAATTCAATCACATGTATTTCATGTCTAGATGGCAAAAGATACACCAGCAACTCAAGTTTAGACGAACTGTACAATAGTCTAGATCCCATGTTGTTCTTTAGGGCGAACAGGCAATATATTATTTCGGCAAAGGGTATCGATGAAATTTTGAGATACGGCAATAATCAACTCAAGATTCAATTGAGCCCATCTTCAAGCGATGCCATAATTATCAGTAAAAACAAGGCTTCTGAGTTCAAGAAATGGCTGAATATGTAGGTACTATTCCTCTATATTTCCAGTCCCGTAATTTTTCTATGGATGTACACCGCCGCGCTATCCGACAAGCTAGCTACAAAGCAACACGCCTTCAATAAAATGTTATAGGTAGAGGCCTCTTTATCCCTGAATTGTTGTGGCAAGGTCCGCAATATCAATTTATCATAATTGGAAGCCTTTCCATCTTGTTCTCTAGCTAGTGCCCCGGTATAAACTTCAAGGATGTCGGAAATAATTTTGTAGCCCGCAATCTCCTTTTCCAAAACTTCCGAAGATCGGTACACCTTTTCGACACTCAACGAAATTATATCGCTGATTTGGGCTTCATAGGCACTTTTATCCATAAGTGAAACATCAAATTCGCCATTTAAAATTGTTTCCTCATTCTCAATGAAAACCTTAACAGCATCGGTAATCAGGGTATTTATGGCCAAGGCCCGCAAATAGCTTAATCGGTCTTCCTTGAATCTAAGCGAGTTGTACTTCTTTGTGTTGATGCTGTCTTTTACCAGTTTGATCAGATATTCCAAGGCATAATCTTCAGAAATCAAGCCCAGGTTGATGCCATCTTCGAAATCGATAATGGTATAGCAAATATCATCTGCTGCCTCAACCAAAAAGGTCAATGGGTGTCTTGAAAATGAAATGTCACTTCCTTCCCTGGTTTGAATCAATCCTAGTTCTTGGACCATTTCTTGAAAAGCTTCTTTTTCAGATTGAAAAAATCCGAATTTCTTATCGGCGATATGTTCGGTAGGTTTCTTTGGTAAAGACTCCTTCGGATATTTCATAAACGCACCCAAAGTAGCATAGCTCAGGCGGAGTCCTCCAGCGACACCTTCCCTTGATTCGGTCAGTAGTTTAAATCCGTTCGCATTACCCTCAAAATCTATCAGGTCTTGATATTGTTTTTCGGATAAGATCGATTGATATTGTTTTCCATTTCCGTTCTTGAAGTATTCGCCAATGGCCTGTTCACCACTATGCCCAAAAGGGGGGTTTCCAATGTCATGTGAAAGTGCAGCTGCGGCAACTATTGCTCCAAAATCATTGAATCGGTACTCGTGTACTTCATGTAAATGAGGATGTTTTTTCAGGATTTTCTTACCGGCAATTCTTCCCAGACTACGCCCGACCACTGAGACTTCCAAGCTATGGGTCAAGCGGGTATGAACAAAATCGGTCTTAGAAAGTGGAATGACCTGTGTCTTATCTTGTAAACTCCGAAAAGCCGAAGAAAATATGATGCGGTCATAGTCGACTTCAAAGCCCAAGCGAGTCTCATCCTGCTCTTTTCGGAGTCTTTTGTGGGTATCGCCATGGCGTTTTAAAGAGAGTAGCTGTTCCCAGTTCATAGTGTTCGTTTAGTAGGCACGCAAGATACAGATTTTTGGAAGCTCCAATCCATATTTATCCATAGTCGCAAAACCCGAATCGATACAGGGCCCTTGTTAATAACCTTCAAATTATTCTTTTAGAAATAACATTCGCAAAACATTAATTTAACATTGGTAGTGGTTATTTGCAGTCGACAAAAACTAATACCTTAATGAAACCCAAGTATCTAGTCATTGGACTTTTTCTGTCCGCTAATCTTTTTACTTATTCACAAAAATCCAATGCCCCTGCCTTCGGAAAAGGCTTGTTCAACTTAGTCGGAAAAGACAGTACATGGACGATGAAAATCGGTACGAGAATGCAATTCTTGACCGTAGCGAGTTGGGACGAAGGCGATGACGGGGGTCTTGTAGACCCACAACAGAATTTCTCAATACGTAGGGCCCGTTTGAAATTCGACGGTTTCGCCTATTCCCCAAAATTGAAATACAAAATAGAACTTGGTCTTTCTAATAGGGACATCTCCGGTGCTTCAGAATTCACTGGTGATGCGCCCAGATATATTTTGGATGCCGTAGTCATGTGGAACTTTTACGGAAACTTCGAATTTTGGATGGGGCAAACGAAACTTCCAGGAAACATTGAAAGGGTAATTTCATCCGGAAACTTACAACAGGTCGATCGGTCATTGCTGAACAGCAGGTATAATATTGACCGTGATCAGGGTATTCAGATAAGGCATCATTTTAATTTATCGGATAAGTTTTTAGTCCGCGAGAAATTGGCCCTTTCGCAAGGGGAAGGCCGTAACATTACTAGTGGAAACCTTGGGGGTTTTCAGCATACCGCTCGGTTGGAATTGCTACCGTTCGGAACCTTCAAAAGCAAGGGTGACTACAGCGGAAGTGATCTCAAAAGAGAGGAAACCCCCAAATTGATGCTCGCAGCGACTTTCGACCACAATCAAGATGCGGTGAAAACCAGAAGTAATCAGGGCTCTTACATGGTCAATGACCTGGGGTTCTATGAAACGGA
>QIJL01000560.1 GCA_003232435.1 Flavobacteriales bacterium
TTCCTTCTTTGTCGTTCCAAGTAAAAAGCACAAGGGAGCCGTCTTCTTGAAGTGGTGTGGAAGACTCGATAACGGTATCATTGAATTTGGCCGAAATGACTTTTCTGGCCAAGCCTTCGCTAATGCTCTTTGCGATATGCATAGGAGTACTACCCTTATCGTACTCTTTGACAGTTCCGTCCGGCAATGTAATTTTGATCATGCGCAAGTTCTCATAATAAGATCGCAAAGATAATGAACTCGTCTTGACTTTTTATTAGTGAAACTCGATTTTAAGTAGTCCGCCAAAGGCAGACGAACTCAATCTAAAGGAGGCTTCGGGGGTTTCACTATCAGCGGGGTCTGGGTTTAACCAGTCTGCCGGCTGGCACCTTTTACTTCTTCGAATATGAGATTTCATTCTAAGATTACTGAGCGTTTGGTAACATCTTCCAATTTGTTTATGTGGAGTACTTTACTGCTAAGCTCCATTCTATCGATTCCATTAACCTCGAAAAAGACCTCATAATATTGGGGCAGGGTGCCGAATTTAGATTTTATTCGAGTTTCCAATTCTTCCAATAATTTAGCATCGGTAAAATTTTTGAGGCTTTGGGTTGCACCTGTATCCCAAATTCCCGAGAAAAGATAAATGGTGTTGTTGTTCGGTCCTGGAACTTTTGCCATTAGGCTGTAGTCGGTGTGATATGAATCAGCATCTCCCTTGGGTTTATACACGATAGGTTCATCACTTTCGCTCATTTTGTAAATAAAAGCATCGTTCTGGGCATCGTACTCAAAATACGAATTTTTATAGAAAGATCTAAAAACACCCAAGGTTTTATGCATGCCTACCACTATAATATTGTAGTCTTGAAGCTGTTTCGGATTAAATCGCGACATGGTGCGAATCGTATAATCACTTTCTATGGAAAGGATAATCTCAGAGAGTTTCTTGATCCATTGTGCGCTGCCAAGTATGAGATAGGTATAGGTCAAGGCCCCAATCTCTATATCGGGCTGAGCGTTTTTTGATTTGAATTCTTCGAACTCTTGAAGAGAATTTATGTTTGGCCCTCTTATAGTGCGTGTCATTGTAGTTGCCGTATCCCTCTCGCTATAAATAAATAGGTCGCCCAACACCACCATTTTTGGAAGTTCACTTTCTATTAAGTCTTTCCAAAGTCCGTTTTTGTCGACCAGCATTGTCTTTTTACTGTTGCTGCCCAGAAAAAAATTGAGTCCCAATGATGCAATTAATAAGGTAGCCAAGAGAACTGCCCATCTCCATTTCGATGTTTTTGATTCAATGGTCGCGTCGTTTTTTCTTTCTGCAATTTCAATGGCATAACTACCTTTTGGTATCTTGACTATTTTAGATTCTTTCGAACCTTCGTTTTGATAATAATTTTTTAGTTTTTTCCTTAGGTTATATACATAGACACGAACAAGGGTACTTTGTGACGGGTCAAAGTCATTTTTTCCGAAAATTTCAGCAGCGATTGTAGTTTCCTTTGGTACGTTATCATTGGCTGAACATTTAACCAAGTATCTCAATAAATTGGCATAAGTTCCTGACTTTCCAAAAGATTTACTTGCTATTATAGTTTCAATATCACCGTCATAATCGCCTCTTTCCATCGAAATAATCTTTCACCACCGCAAAATCAAGGATTAATGTATCCTTCCGGGGTTAAATCCCTCGCCTTTAGCCGAAAGTAGTTTTGTTATCCTTAGTGTCAATAATTCAACTATGAGTAAAAATAGTGTTTTTTCCGGACAGCCGATTTTCGGTCAGATAGTAAGTTTGATGGACAAGGCCAAGGTCGACACTCCGGCCAATAGTCATGGGCGTGATCGTTACTGCAAGCGTTTCGATACTTTCGAGCACTTGATAACGATGCTCTACGGGGTTGTTTCGGGTGCAACTCCGAACTATGCTCTGGCATAGTAAGTTACAGGGGTAGGGCCGTCCATTTTATTGGGCGTTCAAATCATGATTTGCCTATTTTTGAGTTTTATTATTGAAACTCTCCCAAGGCTTCGGGAGTTAGTTGAACTAACCCCGCTGCTCGTTCTGAATTCATTTCAGTATCTAGCGGGGTCTGGGTTTAATACCTTTTATCGGACAGCAGTAATTGATTATTAACAGTTAATGAAACTGTTTGTTAACGTATTAACAGTTAAAAAGTCATAGTATATTAGCGAAAATTATAGTAATTTAGGGTATGAGAAGACTTCGGCTTTTAGGGTTGTTCCTGATCAATTTGTTGATAATGGGCTGTGGCTGGAATGTGCCCGAAGAAATCAAGACTGCATATCAAAGCCTTCCGGAAAAAATCGATTTCAACCACCATGTGAAACCGATACTTTCCGATAAGTGTTTTGCATGTCATGGCCCCGACATGGCAAAGCAAAAAGCAGGGCTTCGTCTTGATATAGAAGAGAACGCCTACGCTGTACTTGAAGGTTCGGGCAAGAGGGCTATTGTGCCCGGCAATGCTGGAAAGAGCGAGTTGGTGTATCGAATTCTTTCCGATGACCCGGAAGTTCAAATGCCGCCCCCAGAGTTCAAAGTTGAGCTTAGTAAGAACGAAATGGCCGTTTTGACCAAATGGGTCGAACAAGGTGCGGATTACAAGCCACATTGGTCTTTTATTAGACCTAAAAAAGAAACTCTTCCAAAAGTAACCGCAAAAGATTGGACGAATAATGAAATCGATTATTTTGTTGCGGCGAAGTTGGAAGACAATAGACTTTCTTCCTCCAAAAGAGCGTCCAAGGAAAACTTGATTCGCCGACTAAGTTTTGATTTAATCGGCCTACCCCCGACCTTACAACAAATCGAGGATTTTGTCGGTGATACGTCTGATGATGCCTATGAAAAAGTGATTGATAGGTTATTGGCCTCCCCGGCCTATGGCGAACGCATGGCGGCAGAATGGATGGATGTTGCCCGCTATGCCGATAGTGATGGCTATTTAGATGATAAACATCGTGAATTTAGTCCGTATCGCGATTGGGTCATAAAAGCATTTAATGAAAATATGGCCTATGATCGATTTACGACTTGGCAATTGGCGGGGGACCTTATTGGTAAGCCTACCCAAGAAAGTGTTTTGGCAACAGCTTTTAATAGATTGCATAAAAAGAATTCAGAGGCTGGTATCATTTATGAGGAGTATCGCGTTGAATATGTGGCAGATCGCACCTTATCCGTCGGGAAAGCTTTTATGGGACTCAGTGTGGAATGTGCCCGCTGCCATGATCATAAATACGACCCCATCAGCCAAAAAGAGCACTACGAACTTTTCGCATTTTTTAATAGTACCAACGAAATTGGCACAGCCGTGTATGGTCCAGGTCAAGTGCCGGGCCCGGCTCTTTTATTGACAAACGACGAACAGGACAAAGTTCTGGAATATATTGATGCTAATATCATTGCCGTTAAAAAGGAATTAGTATCCTTTCGAAAAGAAAGACCAAGGGAGGTGGAGGCATTGGCGTTAGACAGAGACAAACTTCGAAATGAGCTACGGCAGAGCTTAAAGAAAGGCATTGTGGCCCAACTTGAATTCGATCGTTTTGATCAAAAGAACAGGAACTTATTTCAAACCCCGACGAATGCCGACAATCTGTCCACAACCAAGGTCACAGAGCCGGTGATCAAGGATGGAACCGACGGCAAAGCTATTTTCTTCAATGATTATACTACGGTAATGCTCCCTAAAAAAGTAGGCTGGTTCGACCAGTCGGATCCCTTCACGGTTTCGTTAGCTATTTATCCGGATATCAATTATGAAGAAGCGGTTATTTTTTCGCATTGTGAAGAAACCAGATTGGGTCTCAAAGGTTATTCGATGCACCTTGAAAATAACCAGCTGAAATTTATTATCTCTAGGTCCTGGCCTTCAAATGCCATTCAGGTCAAGACCAAAAATCCTATTCCCGAAAAAAAGTGGAACAATGTTACTGTTAGTTATGATGGTCTGGCAAAGGCAGACGGGGTGAAGATTTATGTAAATGGAAACGAGGTTCCCGTGGAAATTCAAATTGACAATCTGTACAAATCTATTTTGTTCAAGAAAAACGCCCACAACTATGCATTCAATGGCTTCACTTTGGGTTTTCGCGATAAATTCAAGACCTTTAAGGATGGGGGAATCGACAACCTTAAAGTTTATGATAGGGAATTATCTAGCCTAGAGGTGCTGTACGGGCAATCGCCCAATAAGGCTCTTAAATTGGCAACTTCCACAAAGAATACTGAATTTCTCATTGATTTCTATTACACCAGTGTTGATGCCAAAACAGAAGGGACTCGCAAGAAACTGCAACAACTAAGACGAGAAAAATTGCAAGAACTAGAGCCGATCAATGAAATCATGGTTCTGGGCGATTTGCCAGAACCGCGCCCCACATATGTTCTTGATCGTGGTATGTACGACGCACCCACCGAAGAGGTGCAGCCAGATGTGCCCGAAGCTATTATGCCTTTCAGCGAAGACCTACCGAAAAATAGATTGGGCCTTTCGAAATGGTTGTTCGACAAAAACAATCCCTTAACCTCACGGGTGTTCGTTAACCGTTTATGGCAAATGCATTTTGGTCGAGGTCTTGTAGCATCTTCCGATGATTTTGGAAACCAGGGAAGCCTTCCATCCCACCCCGAACTTTTGGACTGGTTGGCCGTTGAATTTATGGAATCAGACTGGGACATTAAGCAAATGCACAAGTTGATGGTTATGTCGGCCACTTACCAACAGAGCTCGGAGGTAAGGCCTGAATTATTGGAAATAGATACCGATAATATGTTGCTTGCCCGTGGGCCAAGTATGCGAATGACCGCCGAAATGGTACGAGATAATGCTTTGGCCATCAGCGGTCTGCTGGCCTCAAAGATTGGCGGCCCCAGTGTTTATCCGTATCAACCGGAAGGTCTTTGGGATGAGATCAGTAACAAACCATGGCGCTACAAATATAAGCAAGAGCCGGGCGAGGGGTTATACCGAAGAAGCCTCTATACCATATGGAAGCGAACATCGGCACCACCTTCGATGATGATTTTCGACGTTGGTGACCGAAGTGTTTGTACAGTCAGTCGAAGACAAACCAGTACGCCCTTACAGGCGTTGGTTTTGCTAAACGATCCCCAGTTCATCGAGGCTTCTTACGTGCTTGCCGAAAATATCATTGAGGAGAGGGGAGATAATAAGGTGAAACAATTAAAACATGCATTTCAGTTGAGTACGGGAAGATCGCCTAAAGAAAGGGAGTTGACCGTTCTGAAGAAATTCCTTGATGATGAACTGGAACGTTTCTCGGTCAACAAGAAAGATGCATTGGCATACCTGGACATGGGCGGGACAAAAATAAAAAGTACATCCGACCCGGTCAAGGTGGCTTCCTTGGCAACGGTCATTAACGGAATCATGAATACCTCAGAGGGGTACACCATTCGATAAACAACAATATATGAACGATTTTCAAGAACAAAGAAAGTTCGAGGACACCCGAAGGGGTTTCTTAAAGAAAGCTTCATTGGGCTTTGGGTCCATAGCACTTTCTAGCCTATTGGGGCCAACGAATTCATTGGCGAACGAGCTGTTAGTGCCTAATAATACTTCATTGATAAGCGGAACGGGAGGCACCTTGAACGGCACTCATTTTCCGGCAAGAGCAAAGCGGATAATTTATTTGTTCCAGAGCGGTGGCCCTTCCCAAATAGAAACCTTTGATTACAAACCTGAATTGCGAAAGTGGCACGGTCAGGAAATTCCTGATTCGGTCAAAGGCACCCAGAGAAATTCGGGAATGGTAACATCGCAAACTACCTTTCCATTAGTACAATCTATTTATGACTTCAAACAATACGGGCAATCGGGTGCCTGGGTCAGTGAACTGTTTCCACATACGGCCAAAGTT
The DNA here is from genome assembly GCA_003232435.1 of Flavobacteriales bacterium. Classification (GTDB taxonomy): domain Bacteria; phylum Bacteroidota; class Bacteroidia; order Flavobacteriales; family Flavobacteriaceae; genus Aurantibacter_A. The sequence continues at coordinate 5,905 of QIJL01000560.1, forward strand.
GTAGACGATCTTTGTATCATTAAATCGATGTATACCGAAGCCATCAACCATGAACCTGCGGTCATGTTCGTACAGACTGGGTCTCAGTTAAGTGGCCGGCCTTCTATTGGGTCGTGGTTAAGTTATGGACTGGGCAGTGACAATAAAGACCTACCCAACTTTATAGTCATGCTTTCCAAGGGAGGAGCAGCGCAGCCTTTGAGCTCCGCAGCTTGGGGCAATGGTTTTTTGCCTTCACACCATCAAGGGGTTCAATTCCGATCAGGTAAAGATCCCGTTTTGTATTTGAACAATCCGCATGGTGTGCACGATCATGACCGAAGAAGAGCTTTGGATTATATTTCAGATCTGAACAGCCAACAGTACGATATCTGGAAAGACCCTGAGATTCAGTCCAAGATCAATCAATATGAAATGGCCTACCGGATGCAAAGTTCAGTGCCAGACGCTGTGGACACTTCGAATGAACCCGACCATATCTATGAATTATATGGTGAGGATGCCAAAACCCCCGGTACTTATGCGGCCAACTGTTTACAGGCAAGGCGTTTGGCCGAAAGAGATGTGAAGTTCATTCAATTATATCACATGGGTTGGGATCATCATGGGGGACTTCCTAGGGGAATCAAACGACAGGCGTTGAATACGGATCAGGCCACGGCGGGTTTGATTACCGATCTAAAACAGCGCGGTCTCCTTGAAGATACTCTCGTGATCTGGGGCGGTGAATTTGGCCGTACTAGTTTTTCACAAGGCCGTTTGACCGCCGACAACTATGGCCGCGATCATCATCCGGGTTGCTTTACGATGTGGATGGCGGGTGCTGGAGTGAAAGCAGGAACGACCTATGGCGAGACCGATGAGTTTAGTTATAATGTTAACAGAAATGGGGTACATGTGCATGATTTTCAGGCCACCTTGTTGCACTTGCTGGGCATGGACCACGAAAGACTTATCTTTAAGCATCAAGGCAGAAGATATAGGTTGACCGATGTGCACGGGCATGTGATCAGAGATATTCTTGTATAATAACCAACCAATATGAACAGAAGAAAATTCGTAAAACAAACTACAATTGCAGGTGGTGGTGGCTTAGCATCATCAGTAGTGCCTTTTTATATCATGCCTTCACGGCCCAAATTAGAGGAAATAGTTCTCGGACACGGAGATTTTACATACCGTTTGGAAAAGGAATGGGGCGATTTGGATTCGAAGAAATACCCTGTAAACAATTGCCATGAAATGGTGATGGACCGGCGCGGAAGACTTTTGATGTTGACCGACCATTCGAAGAACAATATGCTCATCTATGATACCTCTGGAAAATTGTTGGACAGTTGGACATTGGATTTACCTGGCGCCCATGGATTAAGCATCCACGACGAAGGAGGGGAGGAGTATTTATATATTACCGACCCCGGTTTGGGAAGGGTAATCAAAAGTTCCTTGGATGGTCGAATCGTTATGGAACTAGACCACCCGTCCAAGGTCGGTGTTTATGACGAAAAATCTCCTTTTCGGCCAACGGAAACAGCGATTGGACCCAATGGAGATATTTATGTGGCCGATGGCTATGGGTCACAGTTTATTTTACAATACAATGCCAAAGGGCAGTTTATTAGAAAGTTTGGCGGCGACAGTTTTCTGTCTCCAGAAAAGTTTAAGCAAGCACATGGCGTTGCCTTGGATACCAGATACCCCGATGGTCCCACGTTGATATGTACCGCTCGCATAAAAAATTCATTCAAACGGTTTTCTTTGGATGGTGAATATCTAGAAACCTATTATATGCCCGGATTGTTCGTTAGCCGCCCCGTACTTGATGATGAGAATATCTATTCAGGGGTGTGCTTTGGTATGGAGGAAGGCAACTACAATATGCAATTGAACAAAGGGTTTATCACTGTCCTCGACAAAGAAAATAAGGTGGTTTCCAATCCAGGGGGTACTGCCCCGATCTATGAGGGCGGAAAGCTAAAACTAATGCTTCAAGCCAAACCGATTTTTAAACATTGCCACGATGTTTGCATAGACAATGATAAAAACCTCTATGTCTGCCAATGGAATGCCGGGGGGGTATATCCATCGGGTCTAGTGTCGTGTCAAGCCTGCTCTAACGCCCCAAGTTTTGTCCTTTCAATTTTTATCGTCGTTAAAAAATATTTACAGAACGCCGCTATGCACATATTTTTTGCCTTGCTAAAAAGTGAAATTACTACAACTTAACCGTCATTTCAGGCTTAACACGACACTCTAGCAATATGTTTCTGATTTAACTCCTATTGTGGCTTACCTATCGCCGAATCATCACATTTCAAATCCCCGACAACATATTGCATTCCATCAAGAAAAAATTGAAGCAATTCAGGGTTTTCAAAACTTTGCGCATTGTGCGAAGGCAAGCTGTAGAAAACCCGTCCTTTGCCATGTCTTTTGATCCATGAAACATAGGTCACTTTTTCCGGCACTTCTTTTTCCATTCCTTGAAGCTTGAAGCTTGTCTATTTCGATATACAGTAGCGGTCTAAAATTATAGTCGAAGTACGCATTTTTAAAAAAATAAGGCTCGTCCACATGGGTAAACCCATCTCCTTTGAAAGCTTTTACCAAAGGATGGTTCTCATCAACCTTTTTTATATGCATTTCTTGCTGTTTCGGATGATAGTCAAAACTACCCCCGGTCAGTTTGCTGAACTCGACAGAATTATTCTGTACGGTTATGGCTCCATGGAGTATCATTAACCCTCCTCCTTTGAAAACATAATTCATCATGTTCTTTTCATATTGCGGGGCTCTTTTCGCTATTTCTTGATCCGAAAGTGATGTATTCTGTTTTAACAGGTCTGCGAATAAATCTCGATCAGGCCCGCTAGGGTTTGAATTGTTAAGGATGACGGCATCGTATTTTTTGAGATTCTTTTTTTCGAAATTTTCTATGTCATATCCAATATGTACTTCGAAGACCCCTGATTTCTTGGCAAGAATTTTCAACATTTCCACATTATGTGGTATCGTCCAATGGTCATATCCCGTTGCCTTTGAGAAAACCAGGATTTTCTTTTTACCCACATTTTTGATTGTTGGCTCCACTGGGGCAAGGCGCTCGATTTTAGAAAGCCATTCATCTGTGATTTTAATGGGCTCTGGACTTTGGGCTATAGCGGAACCTGAAAATAAAAAGGAGGTAAAAAGAATTATAATTCTGTACATTGCTAGACTTTATCGTGATTTATCGTTAACGTTAACGATTTTGCATAACTGTTCTACGACTTTGTCAAAAGTAATTGTAAATTACGACATTATTGCATTGAATAAATGTATTCTTCATATGCCTAGAACCACTATATCGACTTTTATAAAAAAGACATTACTACTGTTTTGTCCTCTTTTTATTTTTTTTGGTTGCTCGCAAAAGGAAGCTTTTCGGTTTGTAGTGAAAAATTCTGAGAGTGTCGATCAAGCAGGTCCGATATTCGTAAATGCGGATTTCTTGCAAGGACAAAGTATTGAAAATTTTAAACTAGTGCAGAATGATGTTTCTTTGGATTTTCAGTCGGAAGGAGATAAAATCTGGTTCTTGCATAATCCTGAAAAAGGGAGTTTATACTCTTTTGAGAAAAATGAGGCAGCTCAAGAACCTTCGCATGAATATGATTTAGGCACTTTCAAGGAAAACGGAAACCTTCAATTATTATTGGGTAATAAGCCCTTGGTTAGCTACCGATATGAAATGACATACCCGCCTGAAGGCATCGATTCCCTATTCAAAAAATCAGGATATATACACCCTATATTGACGCCGAAAGGCGATACCTTGACGCGCATTCAACCACCAGACCATTACCATCATTACGGTTTATGGGCCCCATGGACACATACGCGAATCGATACGACACGGGTCGATTTTTGGAATCTGGGCGAGGGTATGGGAACAGTTCTTTTTAAGGAGTTCAAAGACACTTCATCTGGAGATGTTTTCACGTCTTTTACAGCCTTGCAAGAACACATTGATTTCAAAACGGAAGAAGAACCACAAGTTGCCCTTAATGAAGATCTGGAAGTGCGACTTTGGTATCTTGGTCGAGAAGATCGATATATGTTCGACTATAACACCACTTTCAATTCTCCCTTGAAAAATGGCATTTTATTCGAGGCCTATCGCTATGGCGGAGGAATAGGATTGCGATTCAACGAACGATGGAAAGCGGATAATTGTTCTGTTTTGACTTCGGAAGGAAAAGATCGATTGACGGCCGATGGAAGTAACGCGCGCTGGTGTATCGTATCGGGCGAGTCATCCGATAAAAAAGGGACAAATGGAATTCTATTTATGAGCCATCCTACAAATCGAATGCATCCTGAACCGATGCGAATTTGGCCAATTGACGGCAATAATGGAAGAGGGGATATGTTCTTTGAATTTTGCCCCATCCGCCATGAAGAATGGAAAGTAGAACCAAATAAAGAATATGAATTAAAGTATAGAATGGTGGTTTTCGATGGCGAATTAAAAGCCGAGGAGGCCGAGGTCTATTGGCAAGCTTTTGCAAGTCCGCCGAAGGCGATTAGAATGACAGAATAAAAGAATTTCAAAAATTGATTACACATACCTTTTATCTTTTCCCCTTCCGGGGGAAACCTGCCTCGCCGGACAGGCAGGCGGGAAAGGAGGACAAATAGAATGGAAATGTGCATTTATTTTTAAACATGAATAAAAGGTACCTTCCAGCCGGCAGGTTGGTTAAACCAAATATCCCGCTGAAAAAGCGGGATTAGTTCGACTAACTAAAAAATTGAAATATTTTTTTAGAGTCTCACTAATAAAAATCGAACGACAAGATATGCAACGAAGAAAATTTATTAATAGAACCACTTTGGGAACTGCCGCAATAGTCGGTTTTCCCTCAATTGTTCCTGCCCATGTTTTGGGAAAAGACGCGCCGAGCAATAAAATAAATATCGGTCAGATCGGTTGCGGTCGCATTGCCCGAGATCA
>QIJL01000376.1 GCA_003232435.1 Flavobacteriales bacterium
ATCATCCAAGAAAACTATTTAAAACTCATTTTTTTAAACAATCTAAAATATATTATATTCTTATGATTCTTGTGTACAAGGTGTGACCTCAGCCCCCCGCGTGAAGCGCACGCTGTCCCCAATGAAGGATTACGGTGAGATAAGGCGTCAAATAGACAGACGAACTCGGGTCGCATGTCTGAAAGGAGGTTAGCTCAAGAGCTACTTTACCGTGTACAAACGTCATTATTGTTTTTTGCACCGATCACCATAATATTGAATTCGTCATTGTCATCAAAAATAAGGAAGCACTTGTCTCTGTAAAATCACATTTTGCAACTATATAAAATAACTCTGCGTTTGTGTGAATCCATTGTTATATCACAGTTATGTGTGAAATATGCTGCCTATTCAGTTTCAAAATAACAATAATACGTACTTGTTAAAAGCGAGGAAAATCTTGTTCGGTTTACTCATCGCTTTAGTATTGGCTGTTTTGATTATATTTTATCCGAATCAAACTGTCACCACATTGTGTCGCGATCGTCTCCTCACCAAAACTCAAGAAAAAATAAATAATGTTTCGACGATCGAAGCAAAGAAGTATGGAATTACTATAAAATTTGACCGAAAACTTCTACCGGAAGCCTGCGTCAAAGGAGAGTTAAAGCTCACACCAGTATACATATTTGGTCCAAATCCCTCTAATCTAATCGTCGCTCTTTGCCGGTTCGGCAATGAAACTGAAACAAGACGCAGATTCTCAAAAGTCTATATTTTAAATATCAAAACCTCTATTATTCTTCGGAAATATTCTGCTGTTGAAATTGCGAACTTGATCAAATTTTTTCATTTCTGTTTTACTCAAGTCAGCAACTGTACCAACCTGAAATCTTTGGTCAAGATACAACCGTCAAAAGATAAAGACTGTTTGTGGAGAATAAAGCACAACGGCTTTCGTATTTGTATTGATACGAAGTGGAACGTTGAATCCATAAGTCTGAACAGTCATTTTTTAACAAAAAAAGAAGCGTTCAATATTTTTCAAATTCTTGATATCTGGTTCAAATAATGATCAACATCACTGCTCGAGAAAAGCGATTTAGAGCCCCAATAAACTGCGTACATTGTAATAAAACTATAAGGAAAGCCGACTCGTCACAAATTTGAATTTGTTTTGCATGATAAGAAAGGCGATTTTTATAACTAGCCATTTTTTCATGATTTTTTGAGACCCAGAAGCAAAAACAAATTATAATTTGTGCAGTTCTTCGAATTTTAAACGGCATTTAAAGTCACAACATCGCTATTGTTCAGTTCACAATATATTCGCCAAAACCAAGCACATCTGTTTCCAGAAACTTAAAGAAGAAAGCAAACTCGCGCCGAAAGACGAAGATTTGAAGCAGCAAAGCATTGATTCAAATTTCAAACAGCTTTACATTCCCATTCTCGTAAAGAGCTCTCATTTAAAATTAATTAAAGATTATGGAATAGTATCAACTGTAAAGAGAAATGTGGAAAACGAGCAACAAACAACAACAAACGTTGAAACTCTGACCGAAGAACAATCAATATTGACCAATGAAAATAGCCATTGCTACAATGCTTTGTTGGCCGTAGCACGAAATTGGGTAAGAAATAAAAGGAGGGAAGACTGCATTGCTTGTGGCATGGATCAAATATTTGAAGGACTTAAGCATTCTTGCAATGATGATGAAGTCGTGATGAAAGAGCAGAAAAATATATATTGGGATCTATTTGCAACCTGTTTCGAACCGTTCTTTACCCCTTCAAATGTGATACTGTTCAACCTCGAAGGTTTCAGAAAAGATTTCAATGAATGAGACGCATCCTTTGCTTCGTGAATTTTGTACATATATGCTGTATTTTGGTTTTTGATTCCCCCTTACAATAAAAGATTTTTGGCACCACCATGTCGGACCCTCCATATTTCTCTCAATTAAATGAAATATTTACAAATCCTAAGGATCCGGGGAGTTTCCTCGGGCTAACCGCACTGAGTTTCGCGGCAAAAAAACGCGGAATTAAAGCGTCAAAGAGCCAAATCAAACGGTTTCTACTCAGGTAACATGAAGTTGTGTGTTTTGGGGGGAATAATGTTAATTTGGACACTATTATTTGATTTAGCAAAACCACCTATTCAACCTTTAGCAGAGCAATTTATAACTTCCAAAGAGAACGAACGGTGTCATACAACATTAAAGAAGTATTCCAACTCTTACAATTTTATAATTTTGCAAAAGGCATGACGCAATGTTTGTTTTATAGCTTTTCCAATCCGATATTTGTGTAATGGAGGCAAACCTTAAGAGGGCCAATAAAGGATTTGGATATATTGTGGTCTTAATCGGGAAACAAAAAAGAAGACTTAGAATTATTAGTTTGTGTCAACCATGTGTAAAAACTATTCGTTGTAAAAAACCGCACATAAACTCCCAATTTTAGGCGAGCAAAAATAATTGTAAGTCTTCGGTTTCCCTTTACGTTTTCTAGACTGCTTGTCCAGGAATAATGCTGACACAACAAAACATAACTTTTGAAATACTTTTTCTTTCGAACATTTTTAATGTAAATTCACTAATTTCAAAAATAATGTTTCATTCTTCAGAAAAGTGTATCTTCGTCCCTTAAAAAAGAAAACGAGTGAAGCCACAAGTCAAGCTATTCACTCAATCATTGTTTCCGATTTAAACAATATTCCTTTCTCGAGGCTACAAACAGACGAAGGTTTGTCAAAAATTATTTTTCATTTGTGTGTTTGAAGTATGAACAAAGTTTCTTCTTCCTTTCCAGGTGGAGAATATTTGGGAAGTGCAACGAAAAAACTACTGGCGCAGTACGGCATATTGTCGTTTCAAGTCATTGGAAAAACTAAAGCATCATTGGCAGAAGTCTGTATTTTGCACCGGAAGACCAATAAAAATTATGTATAAATGTTTCAGGCTTACATAAAGGAACTTAAATCTCTCGTTTACAAGTATTTGTTTGAAAACAACACCAAAGTATGGATTGACCGAATTTATGACTTCCAAAACAGTCACAATAACAGGTAAAAATACATTGTTTAAATTCGCAAATGTGCATTGTGTGTTTCTGTGTGTCTTTTTTCTTTCCGATATCACTCCGCGCTGCCCCCAGGATTGACGCCCAACAAAATCAACTACCATAATTCATTTACAGTTTTCGGTCAGCAGCAAAGAATATTAATCTTCCCCTCCCCATAGCAGTACGTAACTTCTATTGTTGCCTTTCAGCTTACCAACATCCTGATATCGCTTCAGGTAAACCCCCTCCCTCCCCCTCCTTTCTCTTGTCAAAAATACACCTGGACGCACCAAATTTAGGCAAACGGATCGTGGCATCCAAGAGCAAAAAACCGAGATTCAAGGTTGGAGATACCGTAAGAATCTCAATTCAACAGTCTGTGTTTTCGAAACATCATAGACCTAAATGGACAAACGAGATTTTCGAAATCACTAAAGTATTGCGTCACAGGTTAAAATGATTCCTTTTCTTCCTTTCCCCATTCTTTTTCTTCTTAAATCACGTGAATGACATGCTTCATATTTTCAGAAAGCCTACTAAGTATAAAATCAAAAATTCAAACGACGAAACAGTGATATCAACCTTTTATGATTTTGAACTGCTTTGCTTGTCCTGTTAAAGTAATGATGAATAAAGCCCTTTCCATATACGTTGAAAGTCCCGCTTTAAGACCAGAAGAGAAAGGTACGGAATACAGTTCGAGTTGGATTGTAAACTTACCTTACAGTCTTAATTTTCAAAATTGGGAAAACCCCCAAATAGCTCTACTTTCGTTTTCTATGCTTAACGACTATTGGAACTTGAATAAAGCGGCCGGATTCGGTTTCAAGGAGAAGGAGTCGGACGAAAACTGGATAAACTTTCAAATCCCATCTGGCTTATATCAAAGTGTAGACTCTGTAGCAAAGTCATGTAATTTGGCCGTCACCAGAAGAAACGAAAACGGAGCTTTCACATCCAAACTGCACCTAACCTACAGAGAGTCCGATGGAGAACTTAGAATCGAAACGGAAGGCATATTGCGATTCGACAAAGTGTTTTGTTCTTTTCTGGGCATTTGTGAAGGAACAATATTCAAAGGAAACAGTAGAGCAAGAATAGGTGGGCCAGAGGCTTTTGGTATGAATTCCCTATACTTGGAAGCGCCTTATTTGCTACAGAAAGGTGAAATAGTTACCAAGACGTGCAATGAAAGATATATTTTGGGTTCAATATTGTCCAAGCCCCAAGTACCATCCAAAATTGTAAACTATCAATTTCTGAACCCAATTTACAAAAGCATAAACAAGAACACTCAAATGAAAGATTACATCCGGTTCGACGTGAGAGACTCTCAAAATAACCCTGTCAAGTTTAATAGTAGAAAAATTATATTACATCTCGAAATACGATGAAAATGAAGTGTCAATATGATGAACACTGTGTATATAAGTGACGTAAATTCTTGGTGTGAAAAATTTAAATTGCTGTAATGAATAATAATATTAAAGAATTCTCCTCGGATAATATTTCTCCTCTGGAAAAAGTGATCGACGAAGTTGTGGCTTCAAATATTCTTCCTTGTGTCGAAATACCGAGCCCGCCTGCTGCATCATCCTCCGCCGGTGTTGCTGAAGAAACTAGGAAGCCAAAAAAGAGGAAGACTCAAGCGCGGCCGCGAGAAGAACTTTCCTCGTCTTCCGAGAGTAGCGGCGACGGCGAGAGCTCTGTAAACGGCGACGAAGACTCAGATTACCACCAAGAAGAAGAGGAAGAAGAAGAAGAAGAAGAGGAAGGAGAGGAAGGAAGAAGCACCCAGACCAAGAGACGAGCGGACAAGACAACCTGCTGTGTCCAGTCTGCGCTGGTAACGGCTCTGAAAGAGGTCTTTACGTCATCAAACCTGGCCGCTCACCGCCGCGCCAAGAAGGCGACGTCTCGCCGTCCCACTAAGAAGCAAGGGGTTAAGAATAAGAAGAAGGGCACTAAGAAGAAACCAACCAAAAAACGAGGAGGAGCCGCCAAAAAAACCGGTTCAAAAAAGAAGCCTGCGACCCGAAAAAATTAAAAGGAAATGACTTCAGCGGAAACAATACCATCAGCCAATGTGGGAGAAAGATTGCAACAAGCGAAAAAAAAACCTTCTGCTACTTCATATGGAGATGGGGTTTCTATTGATATCATATATGCCAATTCCAATCTCCCTCAAGCCAATTCTCAGCAACCCATTGTATTTATGAGTAAGAAAGTGTAATTTTTGTAAGTGTGTTTGGTCGCAAAATAAAGTGTGTTTTTGTGTGTTAAAGTTGGTAGACAACCAAATTCGAATCTTGATTTGGGACTCTTAAAGGCATATTTCCGGATAAGCCTGATAAACAAGGATGGGTCTGACCTAAGATCAGACCAAAAATGCTGTGTGAAAGGCATCACGCCGTTTTCACTTTTTCGCGACTTGGAGGTAAATCATTGAAACCTCGACTCAATTTTTGAATTCAGTTCCTCTTCAGCTTTCGATTAATATACTGTAAGCCTCATTAAAGTTACTGGATGATGAATTCAAAGAGATTAGAGGGAAGTCATTTCATTCGCCCCTAACAACATAAAATTTTACTCGTATTCGGTGTGTGTTTGAGGTGTACGTCAATTCCACGCTGATCTTCTCTACTAGCAACACTTACCCCTGGTACGAATCTGCATAAAATATTGTTACAGTACGAGGCTAATTCTTTTGTTTCCCAGGTACTGCCATTACGTGCACAAGTTCAAGAAAACTTCCGGAATCTATAAAGATTTATCCGGAGCTTACACCAATGATGTAAACGACCTGACCGCACAGATGACCGAGAATTCCGACCCGAAGGGCGACCCTATTCTCTCTGGGTACTCAGGGGAAGCTAACACACCCGAATGGACAGACAGATGTTTAAAGTACGCCGAAGGTGCAGTAGTTGAAATCGTGGTCCCCGTTTTGTTCGACCTATCCTATACGTCGAAGTTTTTGAGGTGAGTTTGTGTGACACTAAAGGTGCGTTTGTGAGCCAAAAAAAAAGAGTTTCACCAGGATGTGTGTTTCAGCGACCAAATGGAACTGAAGTTTGTGTTCATCCCGGCCTCACCGCTCATCTCGATTTTCGCGTCAGGACCAGAATCCGGAAGCGAACAATGCCACGTCAAGTATGTAACCCCACCCCCCTTCGTAATATTATAAAACCTAAATGTTTTGTTTGTTTTGTTTCAAGGATCCATGCGGCACACTTGTCATGCCCTCGTTTCAAGCTCCACCCACGCTACACCAACGCCAGGGCGCAGGAGTTTATCTATACCAAACACCACATACAGTACCACCTGCTGCCAATGCATAGTCAGACAATCAATCGTTCTCTTCTGGTCTCCAGAAAGCCAACCAGGACCGTTTTCCTGTTTCTGAAGGGTAAACCCCCTCCCCCCTAATATTTCCCCCAAACACACCCCCTTTTTTCTTCTTTGTATCCTTCATTTTTTTCAGAACGGACCTTCCTTGGCAGCCACGACACCGCCTTATACAACTATCAGAATCACGGCTTGACTGACTTCTGCTTCATGATCGGAGCAGAAAAATATCCAGTGTCTGATGGGTTCGGCCTCCCCCCTTTCCCGGAGTGTGTTTCGAGTGCATATTTTTGATTTTCCAGGTACCACTTTGACTTCACTCCGGGGGCAAAGCAAAGAATCGCGGAAGCTTACTCTCTCTTCCTTCAAAATTTCAGATCAAGCGAAGCCGTAACAAGTGGAAGCATAAATATGGAAGACTGGACCAATAATAGTTTCATCCTTCCAATAGATAGCACGAATCTGCTTAATGCTGGCACCCTGTCAGCTGACAGGGTTAGTGACGTGAGCACAAGCATAAAGTGTTCCTTCCGCGAGCCGCTGCCGGAAAATTTGGTTCTGTTACAAATCACCGAAAGTTACGCCAGCGTCAAGGTGAACTCACAAGGGTCAGTGGAAGTCCAGGAAGCCACCCTATGAAGAAAGCAAGATGTCCGACGTCCTCCCGCTTCCTCCTCCCCCCTCTTAAAGAACATCCGATTTCTTTTATTTTATTGTGTTAAATTTGTGAATTTTGTGAAAACAATGGCTGTCTCTGATTCGCCCCAACTTTGTCACCCCTTCAGGTGTGTTTCGGGTTTTTATTTGGGGGCTTTAAAAGTGAATTCATAATTCTAATTGGTATTTTCAGAGCCTTAATAATTGGACCCTCTTCGAGGCAAGTGTTTTAAATTTCGAACGGGTTCCCAATTTTGCTTTCATCCCCCCTTGCTGCACTTTTAGTGGGAAAACAACGCTATTCTCTTACCTCGTAAAAAACCAAAAAGATACAATTTCTTATCAAAGTGACGATAAAAACGATGACGGGACAGTATTTCACAAAATCATAGTGTTCTACGCTGTGTTCCAAGGTTGTATTATATTTTTATCCCTTTACTGACATATTGTACAGTAGTATTTTGTGTGTTTAGAGGCATATAAAGATTACCCAAATTATTGTGACACTGTTTTATTCAATAAAGGTATTCCTAAAGATTCTTCCGAATTCGAAAAATTGGTGCGCCCAGATCAAGGTGCGTCGTATATAACCCTGTGTGTGTGTGCGTCGAGGCCCCAGCTTTAAGTCTTTATAGGTAAGAGATGCTTAGTAATTATCGACGATATATCGACTTTGGCTTCGAACATGACATTAGCTGCAAAACTATTCACAATGTACAGGTATCCTTCCCCCCCTCTTCGCCCCCTTGTAAAATATAACCGCGCGCTCATGCTTTGTGTGTTTCCAGCCACCACTGGTCAACTTCCGTATGTCTAATAAACCATACTCTCTTCGCCGCCAAAAACAAAGAAGGATCAATCATTAACAAGGCACGCCCATAAATTACGGCTCCCTCGTATTTTTAATGCACACCCCCGTGTTTTTCTTTTTCAA
>QIJL01000302.1 GCA_003232435.1 Flavobacteriales bacterium
TATTTAAAGCCTTGCTATTGTTAAGTTTAAAAGGTTTTTAAAATAAGACACCTTGCTTTTGGATAATGTAATGAAAATTATAAGATGTAAAATTTACATACCACTACTAAGCAGGTTATCAGTTGGTTACGGTCGTATCTTTGTTCTTTGTTCTAACAGCGAAGCGGTCTTGTATCCCTGCCCGCCGTAGGAGGGTTTTACCGGACAACAATGTATTTCTTTTAAGTATTCCATGGAAAACCAATTGAAATATAATTTGACACTTTAGGCACAATACCGTCAAAATATGCTCGTTTGACAACAATATGTAATCTTTTCTAAAATTATTTGCAATCTTTGCATCCCTTTAAAACAAATCTGAATGAAAAAAGTTACAAAAATATGCTGTATCGGCGCGGGATATGTTGGTGGCCCTACGATGTCCGTGATTGCCAATCAATGCCCAGAAATCAAAGTTACTGTAGTCGATATCAATCAAAACAGAATTGACCAATGGAATGCCGAAGATTTAGATAAATTGCCGATTTATGAGCCTGGTCTCAAGGAAATCGTAAATGCTAGCAGAGGAAAAAATCTATTCTTCTCTACAGAAGTAGATAAAGCCATCGATGAAGCTGAAATGATATTCATTTCAGTAAATACGCCTACAAAAACATATGGCAAAGGCAAGGGGCAGGCCGCAGATTTAAAGTATGTAGAACTTTGTGCCCGAAACATCGCAAAAGTGGCCCAGGACGATAAAATAATTGTGGAAAAGTCGACTTTGCCGGTTCGAACGGCAAGTGCGATCAAGAGCATTCTTGATAACACCGGTAACAATGTGAAATTCGAAATTCTATCTAACCCGGAATTTCTTGCCGAAGGTACCGCAATCAACGATCTTTTGAATGCCGACCGAATTCTTATCGGAGGTGATGATACCCCATCGGGAAAGGAAGCTAAAAACACCCTTAGTGCAATTTACGAACATTGGCTTCCCAAGGAACGTATCTTACAGACCAATCTATGGTCTTCCGAGTTATCCAAATTAGTCGCGAACGCATTTTTGGCTCAACGGGTTTCTTCAATCAATGCGATTTCGGCACTTTGTGAAAAAACTGATGCCAATGTAGCAGAAGTATCCCGTGCAATAGGTACCGATAGCCGAATTGGTCCAAAATTCCTAAATGCTTCGGTAGGTTTCGGAGGGTCGTGTTTTCAAAAAGATATCTTAAACTTGGTTTATATTGCCCAAAGCTACGGTTTGCAAGAAGTAGCGGATTATTGGGAGCAGGTTATCATAATGAACGATTACCAAAAAAGGCGTTTTGCCGAGCATATAATTTCCACATTATATAACACCGTCTCGGGCAAGAAAATCACTTTCTACGGATGGGCGTTTAAGAAAGATACCAACGATACCCGCGAATCGGCCGCTATTTATGTGGCGGACGCCCTATTGGACGAGCGGGCCGAAATCGTCGTTTATGACCCAAAGGTTTCACAAGAGCAAATGTATGCCGACTTGGATTACCTTGGCACCAGGCCCCCTGAGGAAAATCGAAAATTGTTAAAAGTGGTGAACGACCCTATGGAAGCTGCCGAGAATGCGCACGCCATTGCAATCTTGACCGAATGGGACGAGTTCAAAAACTATGATTGGGATTCAGTATATAACAAAATGTTGAAACCCGCATTCCTTTTTGATGGGCGCCGTATTTTAGACAAGGAAAATATGGAAAACAAAGGATTTCACTACTACAAAATCGGTCAATCATGAAGATTTTAGTAACCGGTGCTGCTGGTTTTATTGGATATCATTTGTGTGAATCACTTTTGAAACAAGGCTTTGAAGTGCTTGGCCTAGACAACATAAACGATTATTATGATGTTAATTTGAAATATGACCGTTTAAAAGAACTAGGCATTCTCAGCAATTGTGCCGAGCAATTCAATAACCTTTGTGAAAGTAGTATTCATGGGTCACAACTGAAATTCGTGCGTATGAAACTTGAAGATCGTGAAGCGCTGCCCGACCTTTTCCAAAACGAGAAGATAACGGTTGTATGCAATTTAGCAGCGCAGGCCGGAGTGCGGTATAGTCTTGAAAACCCTGAAAGTTATATAGATAGTAATATAGTGGGGTTTTTGAATTTATTGGAATGTTGCAGGCACAATAAAGTCGAACATTTAGTTTACGCAAGTAGCTCAAGTGTATATGGCTTAAATGAAAAAGTGCCATTTTCGACCGAGGATAGTGTGGACAATCCGATTAGCTTGTACGCCGCGAGTAAAAAAAGTAACGAACTCATGGCCCATACCTATAGTCATTTGTATGGTTTTCCAACAACCGGTTTGAGGTTTTTTACGGTGTATGGGCCATGGGGCCGACCCGATATGGCGCTTTTCCTCTTTACGGACGCCATTTTGAATGACAGGCCCATAAAGGTCTTCAATCATGGCAAAATGGAGCGTGACTTTACCTATGTCGATGATATAGTCGAGGGGGTCGTTAGAATTTTGACAAAATCAACAAAGGACCGGGATTTATACAAGGTTTATAATATTGGCAACAATGATTCTGTCAAACTCAATGATTTTATTGAAGCAATTGAAGAGCAAGTTGGAAAGAAGGCCGAAAAAGAAATGCTGCCCATGCAACCCGGGGATGTGTACCGCACTTGGGCCGATGTGAATAATCTTATCCGGGACTATGATTACCATCCCGATACACCAATAAAAAAAGGAGTAAAATCTTTTATAGATTGGTATAAGTCATATTATTCTTTATAAAAGAATTGAACAGCCATTTAAAATATACCCTCAAATAACACTTTTAGCTTTTCAACGTTTTATTTTCAGGCATATGGCAAAAGTTTTAATTCTGAATTGCCATATATCCGTTTAAATCTATTGCATCTAATTACTATTTATGTTATTCAACTCGGTAGATTTTGCGGTTTTCCTACCTGTAGTTTTTTTTCTCTACTGGTTTGTCGTTCAGAAAAACTTAAGACTACAAAATCTTCTCATAGCGGTTGCCAGCTATTTCTTTTACGGGTGGTGGGATTGGAGATTCCTATCCCTGATCCTGTTCAGTACGATAGTTGATTATGCTATTGGTCTGGCATTGAGCAAGGAAGAAAATGTCAAAAAAAGAAAATTATTGCTTTGGGGAAGTATTCTCGTAAATCTTGGCTTTCTTGGATTCTTTAAATACTATAATTTTTTTCTTGATAATTTCGTCTCCGCTTTTTCTTTTTTTGGTACTGAATTAAACGCCAATTCGTTAAATATCATATTACCGGTAGGTATCAGTTTCTATACTTTTCAAACATTGAGCTATACGATCGATATTTATAGAAGAAAGTTGGAACCGACCAAGAATTTTATCGCATTCGCCGCCTTCGTTAGTTTTTTCCCTCAGCTTGTCGCCGGTCCGATCGAAAGGGCGACCAATCTGCTTCCACAGTTTTACAGACCAAGAACGTTCGATTATAACAAAGCCGCCGATGGAATGCGGCAAATTCTCTGGGGCCTTTTCAAAAAAATAGTAATTGCCGATAACTGTGCCGAGTATGCCAATTTGATATTTAATAATTCAGAAGATTATTCGGGCAGCACCTTGGTGCTGGGCGCACTGTTTTTTACATTTCAGATTTATGGTGATTTCTCAGGATATTCCGATATTGCCATTGGCACTTCTCGATTATTTGGTTTTAATCTCATGCGGAACTTTGCATTCCCTTACTTTTCAAGGGACATCGCCGAATTCTGGCGGCGTTGGCATATTTCTTTATCTACCTGGTTCAGGGATTATCTCTACATACCCCTAGGCGGAAGTCGTGGTGGCATCTCGATGAAAGTAAGAAATACCTTTGCCATTTTTCTCGTAAGTGGCTTTTGGCATGGTGCAAATTGGACCTTTATCGTATGGGGAGGGCTAAACGCCCTGTATTTCTTGCCATTACTCTTGCTCGGAAAAAACAGACAAAACCTTGGAATTGCTGCTCAAGGTAAATTGCTGCCCAACATAAGGGAAATCGTGCAAATGGGTTCCACCTTCGTGTTGACGGTTCTGGCGTGGATTTTTTTCAGGGCGGAAAACCTAGGGCATGCTTTCTCCTACATAAATGACATTTTCGCACCATCTTTGTTCGAAATGCCAAAAGTCCTCCCCCTTCTAGTCTTAGGACTGATGGCCTTGTTCATATTAGTAGAATGGGTTCAAAGGGAAAGGGAACATGCCTTGGAAATTCATAAGGGAGATGGACTGTTGAAAAAGCCCGTTAGGTGGGTCGTATATATATCAATAATTATCGCAATTTTCTCCTTCGGGGGATCGCAGCAAGAATTTATTTATTTTCAATTCTAGATGAAAAAGTTTTTAATCAATATATTTTTGCTCGGGTTAGCGGCAGTAGGTATAATTGTTGCGATGGTTGTTGCCACATCTTACTATGCCAAACAAAACTTTGATTTTTCAATCGGCAAGGAAAAAAATATTTTGGTGTTGGGTAACTCGCGCCCTGAGGCTGCCATAAACGATTCACTTCTGCCCAATGTTTATAATCTTGCCCAAGGTGGTTCTGGTTATTTTTACGACCATCTAAAAATTCAGAGGATTGTAGAACATAATCCTCAAATAGATACGTTAATTATCGGCTATTCTTATGGCGACCTAAAAAAAGACATGGACTCATGGTTCTCTGGTAAGGAAAAAATAAAATTCAAAATGCGAAACCATCTCTTTTTATTCGAGCTGGAGGATTACATTTCCTTATTAAAAGCCAATCCCGTAGCTGTGGCGGCAAATACACCTCAAACGATATTCCATAATATCAAGATGAAACGAAAAGGAAAGGCATATTTGGGGGGATTTAAATCAGGAAGAAAAAATGAAATAAAAAAAGCCAAAGAGTTAGCGAACAAACACATACCGGATGCTTCACAGGGTTACTCAAAATACCAATCTGAGTACTTGTTAAAAGTATACGAATATTGTAAGTCAAGAGATATCGCGGTAATTCTGATCAACGTTCCTATCCATCCTATGTTAGAAGAGATACATGCACACCTTAAACCGCTCTATTGTAAATTCGCCAAAGAAAAATTACCTGATGCATTATTGATCGATCACGCCAACTTTAAATTACCCGAAACCGATTATAGGGATTTGGCACATTTAAATGCAAAAGGTGCTAAAAAATATACTGAATTTTTAAGATCGGATAAATTCAAAACAACACTTATGTCTTGCCCTGAAAACTGAGGTAAGAAAAACTGTAACCCTAAACCATAGTCTATTAAGGCTATTTCGAAGTATAAAATTACATCGAGAGAGCATAAATAGAACATACTATACGATATCCTACTAAACGTAGAATAAATAGTAAAGCAATACGTTTAAAAGGCTACTAACGAATAAACCCTATGTCCACGATTTCCAACCATTTAGAAGTAGCGGTCAACGCGGCCATACTTTCGGGGAAAACAATAATGGAAATCTATGACAAACCTAATTTCGATTCAAGGTTCAAAGAAGACAATTCCCCTTTGACAGAAGCAGATCTGGCCTCTAATCTAATTATCAATTCTTTTTTAGAAAAGACAGATTACCCTATTATTAGCGAAGAAAATAGGAATCAGGATTTTTCAGAACGAAAAAAATGGGAGTCCTGCTGGATCGTGGATCCCCTTGACGGAACGAAAGAATTCATAAAACGCAATGGAGAGTTTACGGTTAACATTGCATTGGTCAAAAATGGTGTCCCCGTACTGGGAGTAATATATGTTCCCGTATCTCGCGAACTTTATTATGCAGCAACTGAAAGCGGTAAAGCATATAAGTCAAATCTTGATAGGGAGCATAATATAGCCTGCGAATTGTTTGATCCAAAGGATATTATCAATCCGTCAAAATCAGATAAAGAGAAATTACGCGTTGTTGGAAGCAGATCGCATATGAACCAGGACACATTGGATTTTATAGCAGACAAGAAAAAAACATACGACAATATAGAGGTTGTATCCAAGGGCAGTTCCTTAAAATTTTGTTTGGTCGCAGAGGGCAAAGCGGATATATATCCTAGATTTGCTCCGACAATGGAATGGGATACCGCGGCTGGGCAGGCCATTTGCATTGCGGTAGGTCTTCAAGTTATTTCCAAGGATACTGGGAGCGACTTGACTTATAACAAAGAGAATTTATTGAACCCATATTTCGAGGTGCGTTAACAATGGATAAGATTTCACATAAAAGACATATCGCTAAAACAATTACCTGGCGGGCCGTAGGCACTTTAGATACCTTTTTACTGTCATGGTTCATAACCGGAAATCCTTTTATTGGTCTTAAAATCGGCTTTTCAGAGGTTATTACCAAAATGATCTTATACTACCTTCATGAAAGGGCCTGGCTCAAAATCGGTGTCGAAGATAGTCATAAAAGACATTTGATTAAGACCATAACATGGAGAATTATCGGCACTTTAGACACAATATTATTATCGTGGTTCATTACAGGCAGTCCAGAAACCGGACTGAAAATTGGAATCATGGAGGTCATTACCAAAATGGTCTTATACTACTTTCATGAGCGCACTTGGTACAGAATTAATTTTGGGCTCGATGCCAGACAAAGAAGTAAAAAATGGAAAAAAACATAATTGCGCATAATTATAAATTGAGCATTAATGACCGAAGAGAGAGTAATGGTCATAATTCATTTCTTATTTTCTTTACCGGTCTGTCGGGTTCGGGCAAATCGACCATTGCAAATGCCCTCGAGGAAAAGTTATTTGCCGAAAATATCAAAACATACGTCCTTGATGGGGATAATATTCGTAAAGGTATTAACAAAGGCCTCTCGTTCAGCCCCGAGGACCGATCTGAAAACAATCGCAGAATCGGTGAAATTGCCAAACTATTTGTTGATGCGGGCATAGTGGTCTTGGCCGCTTTCGTTGCACCATATGAAAAGGACCGTTCGTTTATTAAAGACGCTGTGGGGGTTGAAAATTATGTGGAGGTATTTGTCAATGCAAGTTTGGCCGTTTGTGAAAATAGAGATGTTAAAGGACTTTATGCCAAAGCAAGGAATGGTGAAATCAAAGATATGACGGGTATCTCGGCGCCCTATGAAGAACCAAGAGAACCAAGTATCGTAGTTACCCATAAAAATTCGGTTGAAGAAGCCATTGAAATTATATACGATAAAATAAAAGGAAAATTAAGCCTCTGAGAATATGAGTAAGTATTTTTTAAATTATCTAGATGAGTTGGAGTCCGAGGCGATTTATGTCTTACGCGAAGTACGGGCCCAATTTCAAAACCCGGTGATTCTCTTTTCAGGAGGAAAAGATTCCATTCTTGTCACACACTTGGCCAAAAAGGCATTTTATCCGAGTAAAATTCCTTTCAGTTTTATGCATGTCGATACGGGCCATAACTTTCCGGAAACCATTAAATTTCGTGATGACCTAATCACATCGTTAGATGCGCGTTTAATAGTTGGTTCCGTTCAAGAATCAATTGACCAAGGTCGCGTTGCTGAAGAAAAGGGAAAGAGTGCCACAAGAAATGCCCTTCAGATTACTACGCTATTAGACGCTATTGAAAGGCACAAAGTTGATTGTGCCATTGGCGGCGGAAGAAGAGATGAAGAAAAGGCCAGAGCCAAAGAACGTTTCTTTTCACATCGTGATGACTTTGGTCAATGGGACCCCAAAAACCAGCGTCCAGAGCTTTGGAATCTATTCAATGGCAAACATTTCGAGGGGGAACATTTTAGAGTGTTTCCGATTAGCAATTGGACTGAAATGGACGTCTGGAACTATATTAAAAGGGAAGAAATAGAGATTCCCTCCTTATATTTCGCGCACGAGCGTGAGGTGGTCTGGAGAAGCGATTCATGGATTCCGAATTCTGAATTTTTAGTGCTGGAAGAAAACGAAAAAATAGAAACTAAAA